>JASJGW010000100.1:0-10302 GCA_033791305.1 Gammaproteobacteria bacterium
TTGACGATTACTACAAACGCGGCAAGACCATTAACAAGGATCTTGCCCGTGACGATGCAGCGGCACGCTATCAGCTCAGGGCTTCTATAGAGCTTGATTTGCAGGATAATCGCATGCAGTTGCAACTGGAGAGTGCGAACGCAGTGCTGCCGAAGGTACTGAGGTTTTCCCTGTTGCACCCCACACAGCCAGGACATGATCAGGTGATCAGCCTGCTGCATGCCGGTGACGGTGTCTATTATGGTGCTATCGACGAGGTAGCCCGCGGCAACTGGTACCTGCAACTGGAAGCCGATGACTGGCGACTGTCGGGTGATATGCAGGTACCACTAACGGACATAGTCGTATTGTTACCGCTGGATGCGGACGGGTGACTGGCATATGAATATTGAATCCATGACCGCGGCATTCGTGGTCGGCCTGCTTGGCGGTACTCATTGTGTCGGGATGTGCGGCGGCATCGTGGGTGCGCTGAGTTCCGGCTTGTCCCTGGATGTGCAGACCTCGCGCCACCGTCTTGTCATGTCGCAGCTGGCCTATAATGCCGGGCGCATCAGCAGTTACACGGTTGCCGGTTTGTTGCTGGGACTGTTTGGGCAGCAGCTGGGTGATTCGGGTGTGCTGGAAGGCTTCCCGGTTGGTCGCATCGTGGCGGGCGTAATCATGATCCTGTTTGGCATCTATCTGGCAGGCTGGTGGCACTCGCTATTGTTCCTGGAGCAGGCCGGGGCGCGGCTATGGAAATATATTGAACCACTGGGGCGCCGCTTTATCCCGGTTCGCAACGCCGGTCAGGCTTACCTGCTGGGGCTGGTATGGGGCTGGCTGCCCTGTGGCATGGTCTACGCGGTGCTGGCACTGGCGCTGTCGAGTGGTTCTGCGTCTGGCGGCGGCACCATCATGCTGGCATTTGGGTTGGGTACCCTGCCCGTAATGCTCACCATGGGGCTGGCGTTTAACACCCTCAGGCGATTCGTGCAGGATCCGCGCATTAGGATGGTCGCTGGACTCCTGGTGATCCTTATGGGAGTCATGATGCTACTTGCGAATCCGGCTGGACATGGGCATCATTCCCACCCCCATTAACCCGCATATCTTACGGGAATTGACGGAAATTGAGTCGGATGGCTAATATAAGAAACACAATATATAGTGTTTAACTGTTATGCAGAATTTACCTTGAAACTCCTTTCTAATTGCTCGATACAAACAAATAACCTTTTGAAAAATATATGTAAATATGTCAATTTAAAATAAACTTGACAGGTCGCTTGTGGCTGAATATTCTCTGTGGCCATAACACAAGATATAGTATTTTCAAGATTTACCGATTATCTGCCGGGGCGCCCCTGTCAAGGGGTTAGGGCGGCAGACAAAAGCAGTATTTCTGAGAAGAAAGTAAGAACCAAGGGGAGGATAATGAACTCATGACCACAACCGCTCATCTCAAAGCCGTACCCACCAGCGTCGCTGATATTCCACTGCAGGCGGCATCACAGGATATATGGGAAACGAAGTACCGCTTGCAGACCAAAGATGGTACACCGGTCGATGAAACCGTCGACTCGACCTACCAGCGTGTCGCCCGGGCGCTGGCCGATGTTGAAGCCACACCGGAACTTCGCGAACTCTGGCACGAGGAATTTTTATGGGCCTTGCGCCATGGCGCCATCCCGGCCGGACGTATCACATCGAATGCCGGTGCGCAGCAACACAAGCCGGCGACTTCGACCATTAATTGTACGGTTTCCGGCACGGTGCAGGATTCCATGAATAACATTCTCGACAAGGTGCATGAAGCCGGTCTGACACTGAAGGCCGGTTGCGGTATCGGCTACGAGTTCTCCACGTTGCGCCCCAAGGGTGCCTATGTCTCCGGTGCCGGTGCCTACACCTCCGGTCCGCTGTCGTTCATGGATATCTACGACAAGATGTGTTTTACCGTGTCCTCGGCCGGTGGCCGGCGTGGTGCACAGATGGCGACCTTTGATATTGGCCACCCGGATGTGATGGATTTTATTCGTGCCAAGCGTGAAGACGGCCGCCTGCGCCAGTTTAACCTGTCGCTGCTGATCACCACCGGGTTCATGGATGCAGTCCGTAACAAGGAAGACTGGTCTCTGGCCTTCCCAATCAACCGCAAGGAACTCGATGAGTGTGTTGATCTGCACGACCCGAAAGAGGTCGTGTGGCGTGACTGGCCCTACAAGGGCGATTACGTCGCCAACAGTGCCGGACTGGTCGCGTGCAAGATCTACAAGACGATACCTGCGCAGCGCCTGTGGGACCTGATCATGAGTTCTACTTACGATTTTGCTGAACCGGGCTTCATTCTCATCGACAAGGTTAATGAGATGAACAACAACTGGTTCTGTGAAAACATCCGTGCCACCAACCCCTGTGGCGAGCAGCCGTTGCCGCCGTACGGCTCCTGTCTGCTGGGCTCGGTCAACCTGACCAAATTTGTGCGCAACCCGTTTACCGAACAGGCCGAGTTTGACTGGGAGGAATACCGCAAGGTGGTTGCCATTTTTACCCGTATGCTGGACAACGTGGTCGAGATCAACGGATTACCGCTGGAAGGCCAGCGCGAGGCGATTATGCATAAACGTCGTCACGGCATGGGCTTCCTGGGGCTGGGGTCCACGGCCACCATGTTGCGCATGAAATACGGTGAAGCGGACTCACTGGAATTTACCGAACGTGTCAGCCGCGAACTGGCCGTTACCGGCTGGCAGGTTGCGCTTGAGCTGGCGAAGGAGAAGGGCCCGGCACCGGTCATGGAGGAGGACTTCGAAGTGACTGAAGAGATGCTGCGCAAGCGTCCTGAGATGCGTCGCGATGGCTATCTGCCGGGTGATTCCGTGAAGGGCAAGGTATTGCACGCCAAGTACAGCCGTTACATGCAGCGTATTGCTGAAGTCGCTCCCGAGTTAACGAAACAACTGGTGGAAAGTGGTGCCCGCTTTACCCATCACAGCTCGATTGCACCCACCGGTACCATCTCCCTGTCGCTGGCCAATAATGCCAGTAACGGTATCGAGCCGAGTTTTGCGCACCACTATTTTCGTAATGTGATACGGGAAGGCCGCAAGACCAAGGAAAAGGTGGATGTATTTTCGTTTGAATTGCTGGCTTACCGGGAACGGGTGAATCCTGACGCAACGGCCAGTATGGAAGGTGATGACAATGTGCTGCCGGACTACTTTATTGCCGCAGACAATGTGACGCCGAAGCAGCATGTTGATATCCAGGCGGCGGCACAGAAGTGGGTGGATTCTTCCATCTCCAAGACAGCCAATGTGCCTACCGAGTACCCCTTTGACGAGTTCAAGGATATTTATCGCTACGCCTATGAGCAGGGGCTGAAGGGCTGTACCACCTTCCGCTTTAATCCGGAGGCCTTCCAGGGTGTGCTGGTAAAGGGCGAGGACCTGGAGAATACCCTGTATGAATTTACACTGGATGACGGTTCCAGGGTCAGCCTGAAGGGAAATGAAGAAGTCGAATACGATGGCGAGACGCACACGGCTGCAAATCTCTACGATGCCCTGAAAGAAGGCTATTACGGCAAGTTCTGAAAAAGCGGATATGCACGAATACGCAGGAGTGGAATATGACAATACGTATTGAAAAGAAGATTGTTGGTTACAAGGTTGGAGACAATGAAGAGGTGGATGCGGTGCGGGTAGCCGCTACACTGGCTGAAGTCGCGTCCGGGGACGAAGCCAAGGACAATGTGGTGCAACTGCATGAAAAGCTGGAACGCCCGGAGATGCTTATTGGCTCGACCTACAAGGTGAAGACGCCGCTGTCCGAGCATGCCCTGTATGTCACTATTAATGACATTATCCTCAACCACGGCACCGATTACGAGTTACGGCGCCCGTTCGAAATATTTATTAACTCCAAGAACATGGATCACTTTCAGTGGATCGTGGCATTGACCCGGATTATTTCAGCCGTATTCAGGAAGGGGGGGGATGTGACTTTCCTGGTGGAAGAGCTGCGTTCGGTGTTTGATCCGCGTGGTGGTTATTTCAAGAAGGGTGGCAAGTATATGCCATCCCTGGTTGCCGAAATCGGTGATGCCATCGAGTGCCACATGCGTATGATCGGGCTGCTGAAGGACGACGGGCTGGATGAACATCAGCAGAAGCTGGTGGACGAGAAACGGGCACAGTTTAAGGCCGCTTCCGGGAGTGCGAGCGATACCGAGGCCGTTGCGACGAGTGATTTTCCGGAAGGATCGCAGTTGTGTACAAAGTGTAATACCAAGGCAGCCATCAAGATGGATGGCTGCCTGACCTGCCTGAATTGCGGCGAATCCAAGTGTGGTTAGTGTGGTCTGCGTCATCGGCTACACCGCACTAATACTTTTGGACCATTGATTGATGCGAACAGTTTGACTATAAATATAACCAAGGTCTGTTAAACGGTAGCGTTGACAGGCAGGGATAAAAAAAACAGTTCGCCAAAGCAAGCATGCCTTGGCGCAGGAGTCAGAATGTTTCTGCAACAAAAGCCAATACCCGGTTACTGGTACAGTAATTTTTCCGGTCAGCTGATCCAGGTAAGAGCGATTGTGTATCTGGCGGGCAAGCGCAGCTGCATTGTGCTGGAAGATATCAGCGGCAAGCGTGAGTTTGTTGATATTGAGAGCTGGCACGGGATGGACCTGGTGCTGCATTCACCGGTGGTTGAACAGCCGGAAGATGAGGTCGCCCGCGATACCTGAATCATTTCGCGGATCGTAGCCGCGATGCCTTTACTTTTTCAGTGTCGCCAACCAGCCGGTGATGGTGGCCAACAGTTCCGCGTCGTAATCATCAACGTAATGATTATCTCTGTTCAGGTGACCCGATACGCAGCGGGCCGGCAAGCTGTGTCCAGTCAGGATGCATACCGCGGCCATGTAGAATGATGGCGGCACACTCTACCGGTTTGGTGACGGCGTCGGTATAAACGCCAGGAAAGGCATGTCCATCTGCTTCCAGCATGACGGGTTCGCCGTCGAGAATCTTATCAACAGTCTGTTCGGCGAGTCGCTGCTCGCGTGCCAGGTCGGATGCCTGCACATTGCCGGGCAGTGTGGATGAAATAATCGGGATAATTGTCGCAACAGGCAGTAAAGAAAGGATATTATTCGACTTTACGGGCAGGGTGACGATATCCGGGCTCGGCGGGTAGGTGGAGTTGCCCCCGGTACATCAGGGGCTGATGGGAATATTGACAGGACTATGTATCTCGAGCACTTCAATCTGACTGAACGACCGTTCTCCATTACGCCTGATCCGCGTTTTTTGTATATGAGTGCGCGTCACCGTGAGGCACTGGCGCATCTGTTATACGGGCTGGGTGAGGGTGGTGGTTTTGTTCAGCTGACCGGTGAGGTGGGTACCGGCAAGACAACACTCTGTCGCTGCTTGCTGGACCAGGTGCCGGAGAATGTTGATGTCACGCTGGTACTGAATCCCAAGGTAACCTCAACAGAGCTGATTGCCACGGTATGTGATGAACTTGGTATTGAGTATCCGGAGGGAAATACCAGTATCAAGTCACTGACGGATGCGCTAAACCGTTATTTGCTGGATGCCTATGCGCGTGATCGCCGTACGGTACTGATCATTGATGAAGCGCAAAATCTCAGTGCCGATGTGCTGGAGCAGGTGCGTTTGCTTACCAATCTGGAAACATCCACGCAGAAGCTGCTGCAGATCGTTCTGATCGGCCAGCCGGAGCTGCGTACGCTGTTGGCACGTGATGACATGCGGCAGCTCTCCCAGCGCGTGACAGCACGGTACCATCTTGACCCGATCAGCCGGGAAGAGGCCGGAGCCTACATCAAACACCGGCTGCAGATTTGCGGCAACACACGGATAGTCTTTAACAAGCGGGCCGTTGACAAAATACAGCAGTTGTCCGGCGGAATACCGCGCCTGATCAATGTCCTGTGTGACCGTTCCCTGCTTGGTGCTTATGTGGAGGGCAATACGAAAGTCGATTCAAAGGTGGTCAAAAAGGCAGCCCGTGAGGTACTGGCCACAGCCGAGAAGACGCAGGAGGGCCACAGCTGGCTGTCATGGCTAACGGCTGGTCTCGTGGTGCTGGTGCTCACCGCGCTGGCGGCAATTATTCAACCCTGGAAACAACCGCTTGAGACTGCCGCTATGCCGCTTGATACTGCGGATGCTGTACCAGCCAATGCTCATCCGGCATCGTCCCCCACGCCGGTAGTTGCGCCTCCGGAGCCGGCGCAAGAGATTGCCGTGGACGTGATGGATGATGAACCGGATGCAGAGGCTGCGCCGGATGAAGTGGCTGGACAAGCCCCCCCTGCGCTGGCCTCCCTGTTACTGGAAACTGACAGCTCCAGTGACCGCGCGGCCTGGACAGAGCTGTTATCTTTGTGGTCGGTGATCTTGCCCGAGAGCGTAACACCGGATTTTTGTGATTTTGCAAAACAGTACGGCTTGTTGTGCATGACTGAGCAGGGCGACTGGAATACCCTGCGCCAGTTCGATCGTCCCGTCATACTGCAGCTTGCAGCTCCCGATGGACGTGAGGTGCCTGTAGTTTTGCAGCATCTGGAAGGTTCGGTTGCGGAAGTCTTTGTTGGCAATGAATTTTACCGGCTGGGTATCGAACAGGTGGAGCAGAGCTGGTACGGTGACTACACCCTGTTGTTACAAGCGCCGCCGGGTGGTCGTCTCTATATGAAAATCGGTGATCGTGGCCCGGTGGTGTCCTGGCTGCGTCAGCAGCTGGAACAGGCGCAGGGGGCGAGCATCCCGGCCCCGGATCCGCTGGATTTTGACTATGTGCTTCAAGCACAGGTGCTGGCGTTCCAGCGCAGCCATGGACTGGTGACGGACGGAATTGTCGGCAAGAACACCATGATCCATCTTAATACCGCATCAGGCCGGGAGGGTGTACCCCGGTTGTTGAACGGTCCATCCTGAGCCGGATCATGTCCTATATTCTCGATGCATTAAAGAAGGCAGATCAGGAGCGTACCCTGGGCAAGGTACCGGACCTGGAGGCTGTACACTGGGGCGAGCGACGCAGCAAACGTTCATACCGCTGGGTCTGGGTGGTGGGCGGATTGCTGTTGATCAATGGTGTTCTGCTGGTCATGTTGCTTGGGCGCGATAATGCGGTTGTTTCCAGCGAAGACGGACAGTCCGGGCAGGCTGATTCCATGTCGATGACTCCTGTGCCACGGACTGACAGCGTGATGGTATCTCCACCACGTGAGATTGCCCGCCCAAGGGAGCCGGTATATGTACCGCCATCGACCCCGGTTAAACGACCGCCAACGAATGGTTGGCAGGCCCCGGTCGTACCAGCGGAAACCGTGATCAATCAACCACCGCCCCCTGTCGCCACGCCGTCACCGGCCTTCGTTAGACCGCCTGCCCCAGCTGCGACGCCTGTGACGGCATCCAGCGTGCCTGAGTGGAACAACCTGTCACTGGAATTTCGCAGTGGATTTAACCTGCCGCATATCGATGTACACGTGTATTCGGATAATCCGGAGAAGCGTTTTATCCTGGTTGAGCTGCAGAAATTTCGTGAGGGTGAAACGCTGGGCAGTGGTGCGGTACTGGAAGAAATATTGCCTGGCAGTATCCAGCTGTACTATCAGGGTACCCGTTTCCGTGTAGAGAAATAAGTCAGGTGCTGGTTCTCCCTGATAATGGTATTTTTACCACGGAAGCACACGGAAGTATAGATGTCTTAATAGCAATTTTCTCGTGTGCTTCCGTGGCAAAACAAGAAAATCTGGCACTCGGCGTGGTGTGGTTTTGTATCCGTTGTAACCTTGCTAGCCAATAACCTTCTGCTGGCGGATTTCTTCTTCGGTCGCATCACGGACAGCCTGGATTTCGATCTCGAAGACCAGCGACTGTCCGGCAAACGGGTGATTGCCATCCAGGCTGGCAATACCTTCATCTATGCCGGTCACGGTGAACGTAACTTCATTGCCGTCTTCGTCCGTGCCGACAACCTTGCTGCCGACTTCTATATTGTCTTCAGATGGCAGTTCATCCAGCGGGATCTGGTGTATCAATTCGATGTTGCGTTTTCCGAAGGCGTCATCCGGCAGCAGTCTGGCTGTCACGATGTCGCCAATGGTATGCGATTCCAGCGCGTTTTCCAGTTTCGGGAACAACAGGCCGGCACCGTGCAGATAGGTTACCGGCGCACCTGTTGCCTTGCGAACGACCACGCCATCTGTATTGGTAAGCGAGTACTGCATGGAGACGACCTTGTGTCGGCCAATAGTTTCAGGTTTGCTCATGAGTCTGTCAGTTTGCATCATTTGTTGAAAGTGTCATGTATTATATCTGCATGCTTACCACGATTCAGACGCTACTGAAGAAATACATGCAAACACCGGCTGCTGTTCAACAGGACAGCGAGCAGGCATTGCGCATGGCAACGGCTGCTTTACTGATGGAAGTGGCGCGGGCTGATCATGACATTAAAGATGAAGAGCGCGAGGCTGTCCGGCGTGTTATTGAAAACTACTATTCCATATCACCGGAGCAGGCACGTGAGTTTGCTGATGCTGCTGAGAACCAGGCCGATGATGCGACCTCCCTGTTTCCGTTTACACGACTGATTGCCAGCGAGTGCAGTATGGACGACAGGATCAAAATTGTCAGTATGCTGTGGGAAGTAAGCTGTGCCGATGGTCATATTGATGCACATGAAGAACATCTGGTCAGGAAGGTGGCTGATCTGCTCTATGTGCCACACAAGCAGTTCATACGAACCAAGTTGCTGGAAAGGGGTGAGTAACAGTTAAAAAAACGGGGCCGCAGTGTGCGCCCCCGTTTTATGGCTTCAGACCATTTCTTTAAGGCCCTTGAGGGGCAGTACCTTGACCACGTTACGAGCCGGCTTTGCCTTGAACATCATTTCTTCACCGGTGAACGGGTTGGTACCCTTGCGTGCCCTGGTGGCGGGTTTGCGGACAACCTTGACCTTCATCAGGCCGGGAACCGTGTAAAAACCGGGTCTCCCTCTGCCCTTGAGTTCGCGCTTCATCAGCTTCGCGAGTGCATCGAAAACAGCGCTGACATCCTTACGTGTCAGGTCGGTTTCTTCGGAGATATAGTTCAGGGTTTCAGACTTGGTCGTTGGTTTCATAGCAACCTTTGCGGTTGTCGTCTTCTTTTTTGCCGACGCTTTTTTCTTCACAGCCATCAGGTATAGCTCCTCTATGTGAACAATGGATAAAACAGCACGCGTAAGATAGCACAATAAATAAAATGTTAAAGCGTTTTTAACAGCGGGAAACACCTTCTATAGTAGACTTTTCTCACTTTCAGAAAGCGGTGAATCGAGAATGCGTCCGAACTGTGAGTTGTTGCGTGCGCGTGTTTCCTGCTCCTGAACAGTTAGCTCCAACTTTTTTTGCTGGCCTCCATACTCTGCAGTTGCACGCCGGGCGGGTGTGTAGACTTGATATAGTCCTGTTGCACCCGGGTCACCACATGGCCTCGAAGTCAGTGCTCTCAAATGCTGCGTAGCCGGCTGGGATGGTGGTTTCCGGCCATTCTTATCCTGTTTTTTCATTGTGGCGCCATGGCAGGTGCTTGTATAAGCATCTGAAATATAATGAATATATGTGTTTCGCATAAAGAGGGTCAGCACGACTGGCTGTATTGTCCAGCTTTCCCCGTCTGCCGCAGATAACCTGTCGTTGGACAGCATCTTGCTGTGTCATGTTGTTGAATAACGCACCCATGACGGCCATTTTCTCCTGCTGCCAGACCGGTGCAGCCGCAGTCCCGGGCCACTAAATATCAACCCTGATGCGCCGATAAGCAGTATGCGGCAATTGGCCGTAACGGGCCCTGGCATTCGGGGTTGTCAATAACCGGGTAAAACACAGTGGATCAGGTGCATATGCGCGCTGCGAAGAAGGAAATAATTGATAAAAAGCTCCTCCAGGAGTTTGTCCCCCTGAATGCGCTCTCCCAGGAGCGTTTCAGGCAAGTCTTGGGAAAAATCATTATTGAAGAGGTACAGGAGGGGCGTTACCTGTTCCGCGCGGGTGACAAGGACAACCAGTCCATCTTTTTGCTTGAAGGCATGATCAACCTGATTGACGGTTTTGGCAAGGTTACCAGCGAGGTCGAGGCCGGCACGGACGTGAGCCGTCATGCCATCTCCAATAAGCAGCCAAGACCCCTGTCAGCGCGTGCCGTCAAGAAGTGCATTATCGCACGGATAGACTCAGGGCTGCTGAATGTATTTTTGACCTGGGATCAGTCCAGTAGCGCCGAA
>JASJGW010000101.1:0-3136 GCA_033791305.1 Gammaproteobacteria bacterium
CCTCTGATTAGGAACCAGAAACTGTAAGTCAGGGTAGCAGGGAAGATAACGGCAGCGTCTACCGCGTCAGGCAGACTGTTTACCCGGTCGGGCGTTCCTGAGTGCCAGGTAAAGTGACTCGGTTTCCGGTTCAGGCTGCAAACTCAGCATGATAGACAAGGTTTGACAGCAGCGGCGATAGATTGACATACCTTCAGACAATCGGTTTGTATTTAGATAACAGCTCATCAGGCGCTGGTAGAAAACCTCTACCAGATCATCTACATCAATGCCCTTCTGGTAACACTCGATCGCCTGTTCCCAGTAACCCTGTGTCTCCCAGAATCTGCCGACTTCCGTCAGGTGATGGATAAACTTGCTGCGCAAACGCTCTCGCATGGAGACGGACCAGTCCGTCACTTCTTCCCTGATCAGGAAATGATCCTGATAGAGCGCAAGCAAATTTTCCGTTAGTCCTTCCAGCAGGTAGACCTGATTACTGTCCGCAGTATTTCTTAAAAGTCGTCTCGCCTCGCCAAGCAATCTTTCAAACATCCATACGTCAACCCAGCAGTAGCGCGCATCCAGCGACAGTTTGCCATCTCTCAGCACAAGAGCACGATCATCGTTCAGGATTTTCCGCAGGCGATGCAAGTTGGTATCAAAGGAACGCATTGCCTTGTCACCATCCACATCTGGCCACAGCAACAGGGTCAACCTGGAAAGACTGATTTCACGCCCGCCCTGGGCAATGATTGCCTTTAACAACTCAAGGGGGCGTTTCGGAACCTTGCGGCCAAGATCAGCCGGCTGGCCATTGGTCAATAACGAGAAACGGCCAAGCGTAAAAATGGTGACAGGACGGATGCCGTTGCTTTCAATGGCTAACCGGACATACCTGCCCGCTGTATCTACAAGCCGGGTACAGGCTGTTGCACGATCAGATGCGCGCCTGAATAATCCCGGCCTATGGAAATCGGTTCCCTGCGGATGCGCAAAGCCTTCCAATGGTATTTGTTCGGTCACTACCTTGTCACCAGATTTACCAGCTACAGTTGGCAACCCGATGCCTCCTGCATATATTATTGTTAACTTAACGTATTGAGTTCAGTCACTTATCGAGTGCGACAGTATACAATATCCCACAAACCAAAAACTGAAAAAACCTTTAATATTGAAGGGAAATAAAATGCCGGAGCACACTCGTGCAAAAAATTGGTAATAACACAATGAATAACAATATGTTACTGAAGCACATCCAATAGCGCCGATTAAACATCAGGCACTGGATGCCGGCAACATTTCATGAAGTGGCGCCATTTTGACTTCAGCGCGAAACAGTATCCTGTTACCCGGCAACAGGCCAAAACAGCGAAACAGTTGCTGATTGAAGCCTTTTTTGCCTAATCCACTGCCGGCTGGAACAGCCTCAGCATGCCCCACTAACAGGCACAAACGGTCATTACTCTGCAATTTTTCCTGCAATCTTCTATCCACGGAAATAAAGTGGCTGGTATAAACGACGGGATCAGCCTCAAAGGGATAGCCTTCCTGCCTGGCTTTTTCCAGCAGTGCACAGGAAAGCAGAGCCGCCGGAAACATGGCCGGGAATTGCACCCGGTCTTCGAGTTCATCAAAATAATAATGCTGGTCAACCAGCGAACCGGCCAGGAAGTTCTTCCCATTTCCGGTATTCATGAATTTTCGCTTCATGAAATAGCGCTCTTTTGCAACCCAGCTTCGATCCTCGGCAGCATCAAAATCCTCAAGCCCGGAGAAATCCATCCCGGGCATACACAAGGGGATCTTTGACTCGCGCTGGAAGCCAATGAGCACCAGCCCATGCTCCTTTCGCAGGGTAATTCTGTTGGCAAGCTGGCCGGTTTCATTAATCCGGTTAACTGTTTTCCTGATGTCGACATGCAGTGATTCTCCGGGACGAACCACATCGGCAAAGTTAAACTGGTAGTTGGAATAATGCAGATGATGGTCCCTGATCAGGGCATCCTCACTGGTGTGTTTGCGAAATAGATTGACCAGGTATTCAATCAGAGCCTCCAGCTGAAAACCCAGCACAATCGGCATCCCGAATGGATTTTCATGAATCCTGTTCCATTTTTTACTGTCATGAAACAGGTTGAAATCATCTGTCGCATTGCGTGCCGCGTCAATATGGATTTGCTGGTAACAATAATCAGACTGTAAAGGTTTCACCACTTCAATCTGTCCTGCCTCGTCTGTCAGCAAGGGTGTGCGTAACGACTATTTTGTGATCTTGATCAGGTCACTGGCTTGCACATGAATATGGCTGAGACACTCGCCCTCTGCTTCATTGAATTTATCCATCCGACCCATGCTGCAATGCTCGGCACCATGCACCCTGACATGAGCGATATCCTCACACGTAATCCCGACAAACTGAATCTGCCGATACTGGTTCTTGGTAGGTTTGATGGACGAGAAGGCCTTGGAGACAGTCTCATAGACGACGCCACCTGTGGTGTAGGCAGAGAAGCTGGGTATCAGGCTTTTAATATTATAACCCAGGTTATTTTCCAGTCTCAGCCCGATTTTGCAGGCATTCCTCAGTCCACGAGTATTAGCCACCGATATGACAGCACTTGTCGATGGGTCTTCCTGATCAACTTCAATGACCTCCCAGGTATGATCATCCCTCAGCAACACACGTCGTCCATCAGGCGTGACGACCACGACACCTTCTTTCGTGTGTGTCACGGTAACGGTCACACTTTTGGTATCAGCTTCAGGAGTAACCTCGGGTTCAGCCTGTACCTGCGAGCCAGTCAGGCATATTATGGCAGTGAATGCACAAAAAAAGGTCAAGGCAGATTTTTTCACAGTCAGCTCCATCAACAGAATTTACAGGAAACTAGCAAACTCGAGCGCTTAAGTCCAAATAATAGTCCTGGGCTCAGCGGAAACAGTTTCATCTGTCTTTCATGACAAGTAGCGTGGTGTCACGCATACATGTACGTGCATATTATACGTCACACCACACTAGTACTCCTTCAAGATGATATTGCCTTGTTCAGCGCTCCTGTGGTGTTTCGCAGCAAGGCACCGTGCGCAGGAATTGGCCATAGTCCTTGTAAAGCACGTCAACGCTGCTGGGGGACACCACTGGAGCGCCCGAAGG
>JASJGW010000102.1:0-4231 GCA_033791305.1 Gammaproteobacteria bacterium
TGTCTTCGGGCTGTATATGACCTGGGGTATTGGTGCCAATGATGTGGCCAATGCCATGGGGACGTCCGTCGGGTCGGGTGCCATCACGGTCAAACAGGCCATCATCATTGCCGCTATTTTTGAATTTACCGGTGCGTTTATTGCCGGCGGCAATGTTACCAAGACGATCCGCAAGGGCATTATTGACCCTTCGTCAATCGTCAACCAGCCGGAGATCCTGGTGTATGGGATGCTTGCCGCACTGCTGGCGGCCGCCATCTGGTTAATGATCGCCTCAACCAAGGGCTGGCCGGTCTCGACGACACACTCCATCGTCGGCGCCGTCATCGGTTTCGCGGTAGTGGGTATCGGGGTCGATGCCGTGGAATGGGGCAAGGTTGGCCAGATTGCGGCCAGCTGGGTGGTATCACCGGTACTGGGAGGAACCATCGCCTTCCTGCTGATGCTGAGTATCCGTCGACTGATTCTGAATACGGAAAATCCCTTCCAGAGCGCCAAACGCTGGGGACCCGGCTACGTCTTTCTGGTCGGTTTTATTATCTCCCTCGTGACCCTGTTCAAGGGCCTGAAACACCTGAATATCGAGTTGTCTGTTGGTATGAGTTTCGTGGCGGCGGTGATTTTCGGGCTGGCCCTGGCATTCATCGGCTGGCTCCTGATCAACCGGGTCCAGGTTGATCCGGGTGCTGATCGTGACTTTCACTTTGCCAGCGTGGAGAAGGTGTTCACTCCGATGATGATCTTTACCGCCTGTGCCATGGCTTTCGCACATGGGTCGAACGATGTCGCCAACGGTATCGGCCCGCTTGCCGCTGTCGTCAGCATTGTGCAATCGGGCGGCGAAGTCGCGCAAAAGGCGACCTTGCCCCTGTGGATACTGGTGCTGGGTGGTGTCGGTATCGTCACCGGCCTGGCAACCATGGGCTACCGGGTGATGAAGACCATCGGCAGCGGTATTACCCAGCTCACTCCGAGCCGCGGCTACTGTGCAACGCTGGCGGCAGCCGCAACCGTGGTACTGGCGTCACGCACCGGCCTGCCGGTATCAACCACCCATATTGCCGTCGGTGCCGTTATTGGTGTGGGCCTGGCGCGCGGTGTCGGAGCAATCGATCTGCGTGTCATCGGCAATATCGTGGTCTCCTGGGTAATAACCCTGCCGATTGGCGCCGCGCTCGCAGCCGTGTTCTTTTTCACCCTCAAGGGTATGTTTTCTTAACGCGCATGCATTCATCAAGCCGGTGGCATGGCGTTTACGTTATGCCCAATACCCTTGAATAGCGTCGAGGTTGAAGAAATTGACTGGATCAAGGGTGTGGCCGTTCCCCATGGTGTGCGCTTTCGCCAGATCATCGTCACCGGACCGCCAGGGAGCGGCAAGTCCAGCCTGATCCAGAAGCTGGGCGGCTGGCCAGAGGAAGGCTGTATCGATCTGGCGCAGGATCACTGGTGGCGTAGCCGCATTCTGGCATTCAGACCGCGGGAAGTGCACTTTAGAATACCGTTCAAAGGGTTTCGAGACAGCCATACCGTGTTTGACCGGGCCTGGCTTGATGCTCCGACTCCGGTGGACTATGGGCGGATCCACATCCCCCCGGGTAAGCTCTGGTTTTTTCAGACCGACTGGAAGGCGCGATTTGCCTTTGATTTCCAGCTTTCGCCAGCGGATCGCATTTACACCATACGCAAGGCCCGCGCTGCGGTTCAAAGTCACCCGGTCGACAGGACGTTCACTAAAGCAGAAATCGAGCGCCAATGCGCAGTGTATGAATTGCTGGCGCAGCACTTACACAGTTGCGGTCTGCGGGTCTTTGTACGTACCGATTTCGAAGGCATGCCGCGGACGATTATTGATACGGAAGGCACCTAGCCCTGTTCATTCAGCCACGTGCTTAGCTCTTCCACAGGGTAGACCTGTGGCACCATCGTGCCATCAATACCGGTGAATATCCCGACCCGATCGAGTCGGGAGCTGATGATGATATGGTGCTGATTGATTTGACCCACATTCAGCCACAACGTCTCATCGACTGAGTAGGGGTAGTGGCCAACAATAAACGGGGTATCGCTGCCGACTTCCAGACCCTTGCGGAACTGACGGACATCGCTACGGGTATAGCCAGCCGGGAAGGCCGTCGTTCTGACCCTGTTCCAGGTTATGTCATGGACAATATCAGGGAACTGGTGTACATCGACCATGACTTGTCTCGAAACCTTGCGGCGCGCCGGCCCTGCATGGCAGGCAATAAAATCTTTTGAGATGACCAGTAAAGGGGACTGTTGATAAAAGAGTTGCAGCTCCGTTTTGTATTCTTCGCCTCGCGAAGAGGTCACATGTTTTTCCCAAAGCAGTCCCTGGGGAACACCTTGTTTCATTAACTCATGAAAAAAACCGTCATGATTGCCAACAATAAAGAAGACATTGGCAGGAAAACGCAGTTTTAGCCTGAGAATCAGGTCCATCATTAATAGCGAGCTTTCCATTTTATCGAGTCTGCCAGGTTCCTCCGAGTGCACGGCATCACCGAGAACCACCAGTGCAGCAGTGCCATTCTCCAGGCAGTCAAGGATCGTGCCCTCACTCAGAATCGTGAGTAGATTATCAATCCGGGCATGCAGGTCACCGACGATTACCGGCGTGACATTATCCGGCAATTCCAGCACACCACCGGGGTTGCCGAGGGCGTCCTTGCAATGGCCGGTTTCGTTCATGAGGAGGGCATTGACCTGTTGCAGGGTTGTGGTTGCTTCCGGTGGAGACAAGGGCTCAAGGGGACCGCCGAAGATTTCCAGAACTCGTTTCAAGGCGGCTCTGCGCCGGACCGTAATGACGGGGATTTCACGGCTATCGCCGGCCAATGAGATATAGGTGCCGAGTTCCGATATCGGGTCCCTGAAGACCAGGCTGTCGCCGGTGTGAGAAACGGAAAAATTGCGGCGAAATGCATCTCGTGGTGAGCTGAATGCCTGTTCCTGATAGTCAATCTTGCTGTCTATTGCAAGCGTGCTTCCGGGGGACAGTCTTAGATAGTGGGTGACACCGTTAGCATAGCGCTCCGGATCGAACAGTATGAAATCACAGGGTGACTCGTTGCAGCAAGCAGCAATGCCAGGGGCTGGCGACAGGATGAGAGTTTGCTTGCCCATCTCGATTTTGTATTCCTGATACCCGCCGAGGGGAATGCACAGTTCCTTGCCCGACAGTCGCAGCCTCTGGGAGCGATCGGGTATTACGGTTTCTTGTTGAGGCTGGAAATAACCCCGAATATTTTTCCAAATCGATTGTCTCGTCATGCTGGAATGAACCTGTTTCCCGCAATGGCTGCGTCTGTCTTTGCTATAGAGAGCATACATTGTAGCAGATGGCCAACGGGTTTATTCAGTCTCAGCTGCAGACTGCCTGTCTTGTTTCGGCATGCTAATGTTGTCAACGGCAACGGTGGTATTTCAGTAGCATGGGTTACTACACTTCCGGCTGGTTGTATTTCTGTCGGGTTGTTTTTTTACCTTGAGTGGGGGCTAAAGTGTATCTGATAACTTGTTGCAAGAGATGGAATTTATGGCAGTGAAGCAGGATTACTTTTGTCGGCAGTCCGGGGTTATCCCCTACCGGGTGCGCAAGGGGAATCTTGAGATCCTCCTGATTACGTCGCGTAGAGAACGCCGCTGGATTATTCCCAAGGGTATCATCGAACCCGACTACAGTGCGCGCAACTCGGCCGCCAAGGAGGCGCTGGAAGAGGCCGGTGTCAAGGGCGGTGTACACGCCAAGTTACTGGGTATCTATCGGCACAGAAAATGGGGCAGGACCTGTACTGTCAAGGTATATCCGATGCGGGTTACCAGGATTTACAATGTATGGGATGAAGCCGACCGGGATCGTGCCTGGGTGTCGCTGAAGAAGGCGCTCAAACTGGTGAGGAATGACGGTTTAAGGCAGGTAATGAAGAAACTGCCGGAAACAATCTGCTCGGGTAAGGACTCATGAGGTCACTCTTGCGGGCGGGAAGTGGCAGGTAAAGGTGCTGCCGCCTCCCACTTGGCTGATGATTTCCAGTTCTGCCTCGTGGCGCTCGAGTACGTATTTGACAATGGCCAGCCCGAGGCCCGTACCCCCGGTGTCCCACGAATGGCTGGCATCGACACGATACAACCGTTCGGTCAGCCGAGGGATGTGGCGGGCGGCAATACCTTCGCCGGTATCCATGACACTGAGGTGGGCGCCTGCATC
>JASJGW010000103.1:0-11173 GCA_033791305.1 Gammaproteobacteria bacterium
ACGGCAAACAGCGGACTGGGGTTGTCCTGCACCAGCAACACCAATGCCACGGCAACCATCAATTTGTCGGCCACCGGGTCCAGAAAGGCCCCAAAGGCTGACGTCTGCTCCCAACGACGCGCCAGGTACCCGTCCAGCCAGTCAGTCACTGCAGCCAGACCGAAAACAACCGCGCCTATCTGGTAAGACCACTGGCTCGGCACATAAAAGACAACCACCAACACCGGTATCAAAATAATACGCAACAAGGTCAGGATATTTGGAATCGTCCACTTCATTGACTGTTTACCCTAGTCCCCGTGAAAAGCATCATAGATTTGCTGTGCCAGTTTGCGATTAACGCCTTTTATACGTGTCAGGTCATCAACACCTGCCCTGGCAACCTCCCTGAGCCCACCCAACTGCTGCAACAATTGCTGGCGCCGCTTCGGACCCACTCCGGGTATTTGCTCCAGCGACGAGGTACGCCGGGTTTTCGCTCGGCGCTGCCGATGCCCGGTAATTGCGAAACGATGCGCCTCATCCCTGACCTGCTGTATCAGGTGCAATGCCGGTGAATCAGCCGACAGCGTTAACGGCTCCTTTTTACCGTGAATATGCAGTGTCTCCAGACCCGGTTTTCTCCCGGGCCCCTTGGCAACACCGATTATACGCACATCAATGATCTGTAATTCTTCAAGCGCCTTGATGGCGGCATTGACCTGTCCCTTGCCCCCGTCTATAAGCAGCAGATCCGGCAACCTGCCCTCACCTTTCTTCAAACGGGTATAACGACGCAGCAGTGCCTGTTCCATAGCTCCATAATCGTCACCCGGCTGGATATCCCTGATATTAAAGCGCCGATAGTCCGATTTCAAAGGCCCCTCCACACCAAAAACAACACACGAAGCGACCGTGGACTCACCACCAGTATGGCTAATATCAAAACATTCGACCCGTTCCGGCATTTCATCCAGGCCCAGCACTGTGAACAATGACCGCATCCGCCCGGAAAACCCCTTGCGTGTATTGTTGTACGAGTTCAGGGCATGCTCTGCATTATGCAATGCCATTTTTACCCACCGGGCCCGGTCACCGCGGACATTTGCGCGCAACTCGACACGGTGGCCGGCCTGACCAGTCAGCAGTTCCGCAATCAGATCACCATCATCCAGGCTATGACTCAGCAAGAGCTCGGACGGCACATCCTTGCCAAGGTAATACTGCGGGATAAAGGCGGACAGTACCGCTGCGGCAGCGGATTCCAGCGGGATCTTTGGAAAAAAGACAGCGTTCCCCAGATTACGACCGTCCCGGATAAAAAACACCTGGACACAGGCATTGCCCTTGTCTGTCAGACACGCAAGGATATCGACGTCGCCCCGCTCCTTGCTGATGTACTGCTTCTCCTGGACCTTGTGAAGGCTTGCAATCTGATCACGAAAAACAGCGGCTTGTTCGAACTCCTGCGCTGATGAAGCGGCTGCCATCTGCACAACCAGGTCATCAATGACCGCACTGCTTTTCCCTTCAAGAAACAGCACAGTGCGTCGCACATCTTCGGCATACTGCACCGCACTGACCTGGTCTACACAGGGTGCGGTACAACGCTTTATCTGGTATTGCAGGCAGGGTCGGCTACGATGACTGAAGAAACTGTCTTCACATTGACGCACCTTGAACAGTTTCTGCAGTAAATGAAGACTTTCTCGCACAGAACCTGCATTCGGATACGGTCCAAAATAGCGTCCCTTCCTGCGTCGGGCACCACGATGCATGCATACTCGCGGGAATTCCTGCTCGGATGACAGATATATATACGGGTAGCTCTTGTCATCTCGCAGCAGCACGTTATAACGCGGCCGCAACTGCTTGATCAGGTTACTTTCCAGCAACAGGGCTTCCGCCTCGGTGTGGGTAACCGTTACTTCGATACCCGCAATCTGCTCGACCAGTGCACGTGTTTTGGCATTCAGGCCCGTCTTGCGAAAATAGCTGGATACCCGTTTATTCAGATTACCGGCCTTGCCCACATACAACGCCGTCCTTTCGCTATCCAGCATCCTGTAGATGCCGGGGCGAGACGTCAATGTTTTCAGGAACTCACTGGAATCAAATGCGTCGTCATGCGCTGTCATCAATGGCTTCCAGGGACACCAGACCTGCAATCCTTGCCATCCAGCACCTGCCGGACAAACCGGAAAACATTGCCAAACATTTCCGGCGTCAAGCGCCTGGTCTGGGTGTTATAGCGACTGCAGTGATATGAATCAATCAGGTACAGCTCACCCGCAACAGAATGCATGGCAGCATGTCCGAATGGATAGGCTGACAAGCGCATCCCCAGCACGCGCAACACCGCATCATGAGCGAGCTTGCCCAGCGCAAGAATGACAGCCGGGGTCGGTAGTCCGTCTATTTCAGCACGCAGATAATGATTGCACTGTTTGACTTCATCCAGCAGCGGCTTGTTCTGCGGGGGGAGGCACTTGACCGCATTTGTAATACGACAATCAAAAAGTTGCAACTCATCATCACGGGAAACAGATTCTGGCTGATTACTGAACCCGTATTCAAACAATGTTTTATACAGCAGGATACCGGCATGATCACCGGTAAAGGGACGACCCGTGGCATTGGCGCCGTGCATGCCCGGTGCCAGCCCGACAATCAGCAACCGCGCATTGTCATCACCAAACGGTGCCACCGGGCGCGCGTGGTAATCAGGTTGTTTCAGGGCAACCTGGTCTAGAAAGTCGGCAAGTCGGGGACAGTCTCTGCAATCAGGATCAAATTTCGACGAGTTCTTCTGCGACATTCAGTACTTCAGCGTGTCCGTTGTTCGGGTTAAGGCACATGATTTCATGCGCATTGGTGTTGGCAATGTATAGGGTATCGTTATGAAACACCAGTCCTCCCGGCTCATCGAGACGACAATCCACCGCTACGCTCGAAACAAACTCACTATTAACTCCTATTCTCTTGATTTTATTATTATATGTGTCCGTCACCCAAAGCATTCTATGCATCTGGTCGGCACTGATATCCAGCGGGTACTGGAGGCGGGCCACCGTGCCCGCGCCGTCCTGGTCACCAAGATCGAACAGTCCTTCCCCGACAATAGTCCTGACAGCACCGGTTTCAATATCAAGCTCACGCACGGCCGAGGCACCGGCATCGACCGCATACAACCGGTTGAACAACAGGGCCAGTCCACTTGGTTGCGAAAAGGCAGCCGTCGTGGCTGAACCGTCCAGCAACCCTTCCATGCCACTGCCAGAGAAAACTTCAAGCGTATTTGCGACCAATGAAAGGCGCCATACTTGATGGGAACCCGACATGGCGATATACAATTTACCATCCTTGAACACGACATCACACGGTGAGTTCAAACCGGCATTTAACGGTGTCTTGCATAAACCAGGGATGGGCTGACCGATCTTCCCGCTACCGGCAATGGTCTCAACATCATCCGTAAGGATATGTACCCTCCTGATAGCATGATTGCCTTCATCGGCGACATACAGAAAATCATTTGCAAGCGTCATACCCTGCGGGTTGTTAAAGGCAGCACTCGTACCATTACCATCTATAAACCCTGCGGCTTCACTGCCATATTGACGCAGCATATGCCCGCGTGATGACAACACCAGGATACGGTTATGTCCACTGTCTGCAACATAAAGCCGGTCATTAGCTGCAACAATCCGCCCGGGAAAGGACAGCACACCGCGGGGCTCCGGGACACGACTGTCCGGGCAGGACAATTTTCCAACCGGGTACTGTCCACTACTTTTTTCCAGCTGGTACTTAACAATCTGATCCAGTTGCGGCAACTTCCCCCCACCGGATATTGCCCCAAGGATCTTACCCTCTGGATCGACGAGCACCTGTGTCGGCCACCCCTTGATGCCATACATATTCCAGAGTTTCATATCCGGGTCATGAACGACCGGATGATTGATGTGATACCTGTTAATTGTCTTCAAGACATGTGAACGCCTCATTTCTGCAGGAAACCTGGGAGAATGCACGCTGATAATGACGAGCCCATCACGATATTTTCTGCCCAGCGCCTGAAGGTCCTGCAGGACATGCTGACAACAGACCGATGAATAAACACCGAAATCGATCAGGACAACACGCCCGTCCTGATCCGCCAATCTGACAGGGCAGTCAACATTGAACCACTCAAGACCCGCTGGAAACTCCGGCGCCCGATTCCTAATAGCCACAATTACACCCTCCTGATATACCCGCTGTAACAAGCATGCCTTATTAGAAACAAGGCACATCCGGGAATAGCATGCCAGAAATGGCAAGGAATACTCTGATGCAGGTCTCAATCCAGCGGATAACCGGTTAATAACAAGGGAAACAGGGCATGGCAATCCGAAGAGGACTGCCATGCCGGAGAACCTGATTAGTGCAGGATGTTTTCCTTGATGAGCCCGTGGCGTATAGCAAAGCGGGTTAACTCGACATCATTCTCAATACCCAGCTTCTCAAACAAACGGTAGCGGTACGTGCTGGTTGTTTTGGGACTCAGACAGAGCTTCGCTGATATTTCCTTGTTTGACTCACCTGTTACAATCATCAGCATCACCTGGGTTTCACGCTGGGTAAGCTCTTCAATCACTGATTTCTTGCCATTATTCACAAATGACAAGGCCAGCTTTTGGGCAACATCGGGCGTTATATACTGCTTGCCCTGGTGCACAGACTGGATTGCACAAATAATTTCCTCGACATCACAACCTTTGGTGATATAACCGGCTGCACCGGCTTCCAGAAGCCTCGCCGGGAACGGATCATCGCCATGAACCGTGACTGCGATAATTTTCATATCCGGTGAAAACCGGGTGATTTTACGTGTCGCCTCCAGTCCCCCGATACCCGGCATACTCACATCCATCAGGATTACATCAGGCTTTTTCCTGCGTACCTGCCTGATTGCCTGCTCTCCGTCAATTGCTTCGGCAACAACCTTGATACCACTGGCGTCATCCAGTAATCGCTTTATTCCCCTACGCACAAGATCGTGATCATCTACCAGCATTACATTAATCATATACTCCTCCTTGTGTTGCTGTTTATACCTGCCTGAGAAACAGTAAATTCAGACTGAGGCTATCATCGGAAAAGGGTTATAACAATGGCAAATGTCCTACAAATATGCCAGGAAAAACGGATAGAGAAACATCTGTCCGCAAGCGTGTCAGCCGGTCTCCCGGTCGCGGTTATTCACTCCAAACCAGCTGAGTTTTTCTTGCAGACTGACAACTTCACCAACAATAATAATGGTGGGTGGCTTCAGTTGCTCGCGTTGCGCAAGGTCCGCCAGTGATTCCAGGGTTTCAATATAGATCCGCTGCTTGCGTGTAGTCCCCTGCTGCACCAGTGCAACCGGCGTTTCCTTTGGTAGTCCATGCGCAACAAGTTCCTGGCCGATCACCGGAATACTGTGCAATCCCATGTAAAAAACGATAGTTTGCGCCGGTTTGGCCAGCGCATCCCAGTCCAGGTCGACACTGCCATCCTTCAGGTGCCCCGTCACAAAAACACATGACTGTGCATAGTCACGATGCGTCAGCGGGATACCCGCATAGGAAGCACAACCGGACGCGGCTGTAATCCCTGGCACTACCTGAAACGGAATACCTTCTTCTGCCAGGGTTTCGATTTCCTCGCCACCGCGCCCAAAGATAAAGGGATCTCCACCCTTGAGACGCAACACCCGCTTGCCTTCTTTCGCCAGACGCACGAGTAACTGATTGATGCTCTCCTGTGTGAGCGTATGCCGGTCACGCGCCTTGCCGGCATAAATCAACTCGGCATCACGCCGCACCATATCAAGAACGGGTTCGGAGACCAGCCGGTCATATACAACCACGTCAGCCTGCTGCATCAGACGCAGTGCCCTGAAAGTGATCAGGTCCGGATCACCAGGACCGGCACCCACCAGATAGACTTCACCGGGGCTTTCGTAGTGCGCATCGGTATCTTCAATGGCTTCCTGCAACGCCGTACGCGCCTTTCCCTCCTGGCCGGCAAATAACAATTCTGCAACGCGTCCCTGCAGGATATTCTCCCAGAAATAACGGCGCTGTCCGGCATCGGAAAAACGCCGCTTGACGGAGTGACGGAATTCGTCGACCAGCTGTGCCAACCGCCCATAGGCTGCAGGGATATAACTCTCCAGCCGTGCCCGTAATAATCGTGCGAGTACCGGCGAAGCGCCGCCCGTCGAGACCGCCACCTGCACCGGCGAACGATCAATTATCGACGGCACAATAAAACTGCACAGATCAGGGTTATCGACAACATTTACCGGAATCCTGTGTTGATTCGCCAGCTCGGAAACCGCCCGATTAACGGCTTCATCATCCGTTGCGGCAATCACCAGCACCACCCCATCCATGTCCTCTTCCCGAAACTCGCGTTCAACACAGGTCACAGCACCCTGTTCAATCAGGGTCTTTATCTCACCACAGGCCTCCGTCGTCACAACGGTAATACGTCCGCCCGCCCTGTTTAACAGGGTCGCCTTTCTTGCTGCCACTTTGCCACCACCGACAATCAGGCATGGCCGGTCTTCAATCTTCAGGAATACGGGCAAGTAATCCATAGGTCATCTGCCTTTGTAGAATTTTCTGGGATCAATCATTCGCAAGCAACGGATCCAGCCCACCCCGACGGTCGAGGGCTGCCAGATCATCATAACCACCTATATGCTGATCACCAATAAAGATCTGCGGCACTGTCCTGCGCCCTGTTAACTCAATCATATCCTTGAATCCATCCGGAATGGAGTCAACGAGAATCTTGGTAATATTCTCCACTCCCTTGGACTTCAACAGCATCTCTGCCCGCACGCAGTAAGGACAGAAATCTGTACAGTACATTCGAATATCAGTCATGAATTCCTCAAAATTTTAATTTGTTCGCTAATTGGCTCAGTCACAGGCTTCAGTTTCTTGCGCATAACCGTACCGATGGCGTCTGTTATGGAAAAGACGGGATCCGGCACCGGCTCACCCAGCATGGCGAGAAACATCATTGCCCGAATATAGTCTTTATCATCAGGAAGCGCCTGGAACAGTGCCTGCAAACAGTGCCGGGCAGTCTCATCCGTGCAACCCAACCCGGCACCTGAACCAGCGGACAACTCATTGGATACATGCACGACCTCCGACATATCAAATTTTCTCTGCTTCTCGAGTGGCAACGCGGCTGAATAGGCTTCAAGGGCACACATCAGCTCAACCATAACATCCTGGTTAGACGGTTTCTTCAGTACTGCTTCCACACAGGCCAGGTAAGTCTGCCCGGCCGGGCCCAGCAAACGGCACAACTGCATCGCAAACGGATTTTCCTCAGCCAGCAGGCCGGCCAGCTGTTGAGTGACCCTTTCCCTGTCGGAATGTACGGCATGCCTGTCGGGCAAAGCATCCGGCAATGTATGCATGAAACCGACATAATACGCATTCTTGAGCCGGCCCTTCTGCCATAATCCTGACCGTACATGTTCATCAACAAGGTCGCCCTGCAACACCAGGCTGATCGTCTTTATCTGGTTCCGGGCCTCTTCTTCAAACGGCAGGAACTCGATCAGAAAATCTGCCAGTATCGAGCCCATTTCCCCGTTCACTACTGCTGCCTGCTGCAACATACAACGGGCATTATCAGATGTCTGCGACGCCCACCAGGCCCTGCGGGCCAGTTCATCAGTAACCCCGGTCGCATTGACAACCGCCACCACCGCTTCCGGCTCACCCAGCATCAACAGTGATTCAAGGACCTCGTCACGGGCCTGCCCCATGCGGGTCCAGCGTTTCAAATAGACCGGATATCCACCGGGGGAACCCAGCACATGGCTGGACAGAGTTTCGCGCACTCTTCTCAGATAAGCATCATCACGGCAATTGGGATTGAGCTGAACCTTTGCCTCACCCTTTTCCGTGAGCGCAATCAGCGTCATGCGCGATTCATCGATACGAACCGCCTCTATCGGGCTCGCCAACAGGACATTAATCCGCAGCGCATCTTCCGGCGTCAGATCCATGGCAATAAATCAGGGGTAGCTGGCAGCTCAATGGTACTGCCGCTAGAGATCAAAACCCGCCGCTGCATACAGGCGCTTTGCCTGTTCTGAATCCTGCTCTACACCGTTGCCTTCTTCATACATCATGGCAAGTGTCGTCAGTGACCCTGCAAGCCCCTGGTCTGCGGCCTTGCGAAACCACTCGGCTGCCCTGGCGGGGTCCTTCTCAACACACTCCCCCTCAAGGTACATAAAGCCGAGACCATGCTGGGCGATGGCATGTCCCTGCTCTGCCGCAGCCATCATCATCTGCAAGGCCCGTTCATCATTACGCACCACGCCCAGACCGTTCTGGCACATAATGGCGACCCGGTGTTGCGCATCCGCATCCCCGCCTTCAGCCAGTGGGTACAGGAACCGCATGGCCTGGGAAAAGTTTTTTGCTTCAAAAGCCGCCACACCGCTGGTGTAATCCGGATCATTCAGTTCTACCGTCATATCGCGCCTCATTTGCCAGCCAAAAGAATGACCATGGCCGGGTTGGTATTTTGCAGCTTGCTACACTAACCATTAAGCCCCACGCATCGAATACCCCTAAAGAGAGAATATGTCTGATTTTCATAAAGATACGGCTATCATGTTACGTCAAAATCACTCTCCCCATAGGGATATACGGGGCAAAAATTGGCTCCTGTATACTTGCGCGGCATTGAAGTAACCTTAATCCAAACAACGACATCCATGGCCGCACAGATGATAAGTGACAGCGCCAGCAACCTGATTGAAACACATATAGCACTAGGAGACAGAGATGAACCAGGAATACTATGACGCCGTCACAAAGATGGAAAAAATGAACGTTGATGCTGAATACGTACATGGCTGGCAGGGTGGTTACCTGTTAAACCCGGAGCGTGAGGAACAGCGTGTGACAGAAGCCTACACAGCCGGCTACGAAGACGGCAAGGCCCACAATATGGATAACTTCGACAACTGGAAGAAGTAAGCCCTTCCACCGGGCAATAAAAAGGCGGGTACTCCCGCCTTTTTATTGTCCTGTCACTTTTATGCCGAGTCTCTGGCAAACAGCTCTCGCAATGCTTTATTCAATGGTTTGAGTGCTTCGACTACTTCGACATCCATCACCTGGTCGGTGATCCACTTGTTGTCTTTTTCACCCATCACCGCCGTAACACACTCACCAAGATAGCGTTTCATCGCATAACCGGGTTCACCATCCGGCATGGGGCACTCAGCGTAATTGGCGCCACGTTCATTGATCAGTGCTATCAGAAGCCTGCGGTAATCACCCTTGCCCTCTGCATCCACACGATTCTCCTGCATGGTATTGGCAAGGTGTTGCGCCAGTGAGGTAATAAACTCCTGCCGCTCATTCGCATCAAGTGCTTCCGATTGTTTACGATCTGCCAGATGCAACAAAAAGGCAAGAAATTCAGCGATCACATCCATGCGCTGTGAGCGTGTATCCGTCTGAAAGCCCTCATTCTCCAGGTTCAGCAGCCCCTGCTGGGCAATACGCCACAGAATAAACGCCGCCGCACCACCGGTCTCATCCAGCGTGCGCTCCCTGCCCTTGTTGCTCCATTTACTTTTGACTCTCAATTTAAATCTCCAAGGAGTGATCTAATAGGATGGGTACAGCAAAACGTACCCACCAGAGGTAGCATTCTGTCCATAACGGGTACGGTCGCAATCGCACCTCCCTGTACACCGCGATAGCCGGACATCCTGTCCATCGTCACGTTGCGCCTTTACCCGTCCTACAGTGAGCGTTCCTCGCTATAAATTAACTCAATGTAGCGGCAATCAGGACCGCATGCTAGCATGGAATAATTAATGGTTTCAGCAAGGTTATAGTCGTGTCTCCTCCCGATAGATCTGCCTCACCTGACACATCTGTCGCTATCAGCGACCTGCTGCCAACGCTCGAGGCCGTACGTACCAATTGCCATATTACTGATGCAAAGCACGCCACCGACTACACGCTCTGCGTGTACCTGCTGAAAATGCGTGAATATTTCCGCTGGGAACACTGCATCCCGTTCAATGAAAAATTGCCGCAAAAGGAACTTACAGCCTGGCTGAGCAAACGGGAAAGCCACTGGGAATCACTGGAAGAGAACGAGTTCGAAGCAATACCCCTGCGGGACACCTTACACGACCCGTTTGATGCAGAGGCCATCAACCACACACTCAATAAACTGGGTTTCGTTTATAGCAGCGGCTACGGCCGCAACATGAAACCGGTGTTCTATCTGGGTGCACTGGAATCACGCAGGACAGACAGCGGCTATACGCTGGTCGTATCCGGCAAGGAGTACGCTCGGGACCTCGCCTCTCCGCCGGCCATGAGCCAGGGAAAGACCATCTTCGTGCGACGTGAATCCCTGCGCCGCATGTTGTGGGAAAAAGTCGAGGAGTGGCGCTGGAACAAACCCGCCAATGCCATGCAAAACGCACTCGGCTGTTATGATTTCGACAACATGGTCGAGCAATCACTCGACACCATGACCGATAATGAACTGCAGTCAGCGATACTGCATGAGGTCGGTGAAATCAGGGCCAGCGAACTGCTGGGCAGTGACTGGGAAGCGATGCTCGCCACCATGCCTCACAGCAAGGCCGAGATCATGGTGCGCGCCGTACGTGACCACCTGGCTGATGCCCTGTCAACACTCCCCGGACTGTTGTCCGACATGACCACCGCTTCACTGCACTTTTACGTCGCGAACATGGCAAATATGCGCAAGGACCTGTTTCCCAAACTGGTGGCTGCCTACGAAATCTGGACAGTCACCGGGAATACACGCGCACTTGAACAGTTGACCGGCGAGGCCGCTGCACACTGGCAGAGACTGGCTGAAGAAATGCTCGAGATATACCGGGAACAGGGTCCCGAATGCCAGCCGGCACTGATTTCCCTGATAGAAGCAAACACCCTGTAACCACTACAGCGATATACTCACACCCCATGCCCACTCAACTACCCGCAGACAAGCCAGCGCTACAAACGATTTCAGAGGTCAGGGAAAACACCTTCATCTTTGAAAAACCAAAGGCATTGCCCCTTGATATATGCAACGAAATGATGCGCCGCTTTGAGGCCAATATTGACGAACAATATGCAGG
>JASJGW010000104.1:0-4070 GCA_033791305.1 Gammaproteobacteria bacterium
TATATCCTCTATGCAAGCCATGTGGCGGCAATGGCGCCCGCCACAAATCTTGGTGCTGCAACTCCGGTAATCATCGGTGGTCTACCGGGTATAAATAAAAAAAACAAAGATGCTGAAAACGGGGAAGGGGAGAAGGAAGAAAAATCGCAGGGAAATACTCTCAAACAAAAAATGATGAATGATGCCGAGGCCTATATCATATCTCTTGCAGAAAAACATGGGAGAAACAAGGATTGGGCGGCCAAAGCGGTTAGAGAGGCTGTGAGTATAAGTGCAGAAGAGGCCTTGCGCCTTGGCGTTATTGATCTGATGGCAGACAATATTGATGAACTGCTCGCTGAACTCAATGGCCGGGAGGTGGTGTTGGCCTCAGGGCCTCAACTATTGAACACCAGCAATCTCCGTCTGACTCATATAGAAAAAGACTGGCGAACCAGACTCATGATGGTGATAGGCGATCCCAATATTGCCTATATGCTGATGCTCCTTGGCATATATGGCCTCTTTTTCGAACTGGCCAACCCGGGATATGTTCTGCCCGGAGTGGTTGGTGGAACTGCGCTGCTCCTGGCCCTGTATGCCTTTCAAGTGCTCCCGGTCAATTATGCCGGTCTTGCTCTCATTGTTCTTGGTATTTCTTTTATGGTTGCTGAGGCCTTTACTCCCAGCTTCGGAATTCTGGGTATGGGCGGTCTTGTGGCCTTTATCTTCGGCTCTCTCATCCTGATAGATGAAAAGAGCCTTCAGATCTCCCTGATCCTGATTGGAAGCACCGCTCTGTTCTCTTTTTGCTGCATCCTCTGGCTTGTAAGCAAGCTGTTGGCCATACGGAAAAAGAGGGTGAGAACCGGTAAAGAACAAATGCTCGATGCAATTGGAGAGGTTATGGATGATTTTTCAGTATATGGGCGAATCCGGGTCTTTGGAGAATCCTGGTCGGCCAGCAGCACAACCCCAGTGAAAAAGGGAGAGAAAGTCAGGATTCTAGCTCAGGAAGGCCTGCAACTCTCTGTGGAACCTTTAAAAGAGGCAAAATAATATGATAACTGTACCTTTACTAGCATTCCCAGTTGCCATGGTTCTGGCGTTGCTCGCCGTTTCCTTTAAGATTGTTCCGGAATATCAACGGCTCGTGGTTTTCTTTCTTGGCCGCTTTCAAACCGTAAAAAAACCGGGCTTGAGACTGATTGTCCCGGGAATTCAGCAAATGCGCCGCGTGGATCTGCGTGTGATCACCATGGATGTGCCAAGTCAGGATGTAATCTCGCGGGATAATGTTACGGTTAAGGTGAATGCGGTTCTCTATTTTCGAGTGATTGATCCGGAAAAGGCCATTATCCAGGTGGAGGATTTCCTCGTGGCGACCAGCCAGCTGGCACAAACCACGTTGCGCTCGGTGCTCGGTCAGCATGAGCTGGATGACATGCTGGCGGAACGGGAAAAACTGAATGCCGATATCCAGGGCCTGCTCGACCGGCAGACCGATGCCTGGGGCATCAAGGTGGCGAACGTCGAGATCAAGCATGTCGACATCGACGAGACCATGGTGCGTGCCATCGCCCGCCAGGCAGAGGCTGAGCGGGAACGGCGTGCCAAGGTGATTCATGCCGAGGGCGAGATGCAGGCAGCCACCAAGCTGGTCGAGGCGGCAAGGATATTGAACGAGCAACCACAGTCGCTGCAGCTGCGTTACCTGCAGACCCTGACGGAGATTGCCGGGGACAGGAGTTCCACTATTGTGTTCCCGTTGCCGCTGGACAGCATCGGCAAGATGTTCGGGCAGAAATCAGGGTGATAACCCGCTTCCTGATCGCGGACCGCAGGCGCGAAATAATGATGCGGCGGGGATTTATCCCATACCCGTCAGCGCAACACGAGCCGGGCGCTACCGGTGGCGGTTCCATCCAGCCTGATGCCCTGCTGTACGATATGAATTTGCACACTCCGTAATTGCATGGCGGACATGTCAAGCTCCACACCCGCCGGTGTGATTTTATCCAGGACCATACTGATGCGCTCGCTCAGTCGATCAAGGTGCTGTGATAATGCCTGGTTGGCTGCGCTTTCAAGTGCCTGACGGATGGGTTCATGAAACGCTTCCGCTAGCAGACCCGTGGTGAAATCTTCGGCATCATAGTCAAACGTCAGGTCTTGCAATGCCAGCTGCCAGTCGCGCGTATCATAGGCCAGCCGCGCCCGCAGCTCCACCGTACCGGCGATCTCGCCGGTCATCTCCATTCGTGCGCTGATTTCCTGTCCGCTACCCGCCAGGTCGAACTTTTTGATGCCGGCCTTCCGGCCCGTGATGACAAAGGATTTGCCGGCCAGGGTGTCGGAAAGCTGCTGGTTGAGGGATGCAAAATCCAGGTTGACACCCAAGTGCAGATTCAGCCCGGCAAACCGGGGGTAATAATGTCCCAGTGGTGGCAGCGGCACCGGTTTGCCGGCGGGTTCAGATCCAGTTACCAGCTCCGGTTGCAAGCTAATGGCAAGCTGTGTATCGAGGTGATCCCCCTGGCCGGCTATGCGGGACAGTGCCACACCCGCCGGCCTGAGCAGTAACCAGTTGTCCTGTCCGAGCGCTACTGGTTCCTGCAATATTGACCAGGTTCGCTGTGCCTGCTGCTGGATTGCATGCATGGCGGGAGCAAGCTTCCGCAGTGCTGCACGCAGGCTGTTTTGCATTTGCTTGCGGAATTCCTTCTCTATAAGGGGCGTGACGTCGATATTCGCAATGGTCATTTCACAGCGGTCGAGAAACCGGGTTGGCAGGATGTGAAACTCCGGTCTTACGGTCCAGTCCGGCCCCCATCCCAGGCGAACCTGCATGCCAATCAATGCCTGCCGCGGTGGCTCATTGATGCCACAGTTGCCTTGCAGCTTGATCGCGCCCAGCAACTTTTTGCGTGCCCTTATCCAGTAACGGATATGCGCCTGTACCGTGAGTACATCGCCTGAGACAGTAATGCCGAGTGGCCCGCGCCAGGCACGGTACTGGGATTTTATCCCGTGCCAGTCTTTCCAGCTGCGCCAGTTGCCTGCCTGGGTTGGGAGGGCCTTTTCAGCCGCATCGATCAGGGGTTCGAGAGACAGCCGTACCGGAATCTCAATAATTGAAACCGGCGCTACAGGTTGCTGGATGTCGGCAACTGACTGTGCGCCGGCGTCGGTCAGCCAGAGCAGCAGCACCAGCGGCAGGAGTCTGCAGCTAAATAAACGCATCGGCCATCAGTCCGGTTTCAATGCGTATCTGCCACTACCAAGGAACAGGATGGCAAGACTACCCAGCAGGTAGAAGCCTTGCAGTTCCAGTCGCCAGCCACCGTGTTCGGTCAGGGCAAAGATGTCACCGCTATGTACCAGGATTATGGCAAATAGCATGTTGACTACGACCATCGCAGCACCAGCGCGGGACAGTAATCCGGCAATGATCATGAGCGGAGCCAGAATCTCACCGATGTACACGCCATATGACAGGGCTTCCGGCAGCCCTGCCTCGGCCAGTTTGCTGCCGATGAACCCGATTGAGCCTGGGTTGAACAACTTGCTGAAGCCATGAAACAGCATGAGACCACCGACGGTCAAACGTAAAATCAATTTACCGGCTGCATCATTCCTGAGTAGGTCTGTCATGATTTTCTCCTGGTGATTTGGAAGGATCTCCTGTCAGCGTTATGGTAGCTGATAATGTGTGTCTGCTTTCACGACGAAAATTGATCATCGGTGCCAGCAGCTGCCACGGGTACTTGTATACAGTGTGCGGGTCAGGCTGTCACTCATGACGGCATGGATGCGCCGGTCTGTGACCGGTCAAAGGTTTCGCTTTCTGCGGCGGCTTCCAGTATAGTACACGCCAGTTCGGTGCACTTCGGTCTGCACCCGAGTCCTCGCGGTAACCACTTCTGGCAAACCTCGAACATCAACAACCGTATTGCGCCTAGACCGTCCCGCGACCTGTGTCGCCGGTAGGCCGATCCAGGAGCATTCCCGATCATGTCATTTGATACCCTCGGCCTGTCGGCCGAATTACGTCGTGCTGTTGCCGATCAGGGCTACAGCGAACCTACACC
>JASJGW010000105.1:0-5469 GCA_033791305.1 Gammaproteobacteria bacterium
GTGCGTCAATTTGTGCAGGAGTGCATCGCGTGCGCGATTTTTTGAATGCGGCTACAATTCCCCGTCAACAAAACTGCAGGAATAACATCTCATGAGCAAGCTAACTGTTGGCAAGAAAGTCCCCGACTTCACCCTCCCCGCCACCGGCGAACAGGATATTACCCTGTCTGATTTCAGGGGAAAAAATGTAGTGGTATATTTTTACCCGAAAGACAGCACATCCGGCTGTACCACGGAAGGTCAGAACTTCCGTGACAGCATCAACACCTTCAGACGACGCAAGACCGTCATCCTTGGCATTTCACGTGATAGCGTAAAATCTCACGAGAACTTCAGAGAAAAGCAGCAGTTCCCGTTCGACCTGCTCTCCGACAAGGATGAAGATGCCTGCAGACTGTTTGACGTTATCAAGGAAAAGAACATGTACGGCCGCAAGGTCATGGGCATAGAACGCAGCACCTTTCTGATCGATGACAAGGGCATCCTGCGCCGGGAATGGCGCAAGGTCAGGGTTCCCGGTCATGTGGATGAAGTGCTGGAAGCTGTGCAGGCGCTAACAAAAAAATAACACCGGGAAACTGCACCCGTGTTTTGCTGGGTATGTCACTTCAGAGCTGCACCCTCATTAGTCTCGTGCTGGTCATCATCCTCTTTATCTTTTTTCGGCCAGGCATTCAGGACGGCGTTTACCAGCGTGGCCAGGGGGATGGCGAAAAACACACCCCAGAAACCCCACAGTCCGCCGAATACCAGGATCGCGATGATAATGGCTACCGGATGCAGGTCTACCACTTCCGAGAACAACAACGGAACCAGCAGATACCCATCCAGCGCCTGCAGCACACCGTAGGCAAACACCAACCAGCCAAATTCGGGACTCCAGCCCCATTGAAACCACGCAATCAGGGCCACCGGCAGCGTCACGACTGCGGCACCAATGTAAGGAATAACAACAGACAGCCCGACAATGGTCGCCAGCAACAATGCGTAATTCAAATCCATCAGAGAAAAGGTAGTGAAGGCCGCCACGCCTACAATGAATATCTCCCATACCTTGCCGCGAACGTAATTGGAAACCTGGCGATTAACATCAACGGCCACTTCATCCACCAGCCGTCGTTGCACGGGCAGGCTCGTGCTGAACCATTCAAGGATATTGTCCTTGTCCTTGAGAAAGAAAAACGCCAGCACCGGCACCAGTATCAGATAGACCATGAGAGACATCAATCCGAACACGGCCGGCAGCGAGAGCGACAGCACATGCTGCCCCCACGCAGTGATATCCGCACGTATTTCAGCAATAATGTCACCGACCTGTTCCTCGGTAAACAGGTTCGGATATTTCTCCGGCAGTTGCAACAGCAGTTCATGACCCTTGACGACCATGCGTGGCAACTCCTGCACCAGTTGCGTCAACTGGTATGACAGACGTGGCAGCAACCACAGCAGGGTAAAGATAAGAACCGTCATAAACAGGATAAATACCAGCACCACGGCAGACATGCGGGACGCACCCAGCCGGTGACACTTCTCCACCACACCATCCAGCAGATAGGCAATTACCACACCGGCTAGCACCGGTGTCAGCATCTGGCCCAGGGTTAGCATGATGACTAATCCGGTAACCAGCAGGACACCCAGTATGACCACCTGGGGATCTGATATATAATGGTCGTACCAGTCGCGCAGAATGTTCATTCGTTTACTCGCGATCACCTGACTTGAGTTTTTCGTAGCGTGTTTGAAAAATATTTTCCAGCTGGTCGATCACCCCGACGGGATCTGCCCCCCGCATAATAGTACTGGCAACCAGGTCTGAGGTCGCACCCAGCATCTCGGTCTTGTCCAGCATGGGATAGGTTTTCGCCAGCCGTTTCAGGGCGCCCACAACAGACTCCCCAGCCTGGCGCTCAATGACTTCAGGCTCGGGAATGACAACGGGTTCCTTGTTGATGGCAACCGCCCCTGATGTGCGGCGACCGGCAAGGAATTCTGCAAATGCAAGTAATGTCAGCTGGTCGTCGGCAAAAAGTTGCCGGAAGAGTTCTGTCAATTGCTGTTCTGCTGATGCCATCGGGAAACTACATTGTTCCTGTCGAGAAAATCCGCTGTGCACCGCGCACATCGTCGGGAAGAATAATACCTGAATATCATACGGGGGTACGCAGCACGTCGGTACCGGGAAAAACAGGTCGCTCAGCTGTCGTCCTTGTGTGACAGGCAGTAGGCACGCGCAAACTCCAGTAATTCATCCATGGCCCGCTGCCGAAATTTCTGCTTCTGGTGCACGAATGAGAACGGCCGTTCCATCGGTGGTTCAAGTTCCAGAGCAACCAGCGTACCCAGCTGCAACTCCTTGTGGATAGTAACCTCGGAGACAATCGACACACCCATGCCGGCCTCGACGGCACCCTTGATTGCTTCCGGACTGCCCAGTTCCATAGCAACGTGAATATCGGCCGGCTTTAACCCGGCATTTACGAGGTACTCATGGATTACCTCGCGGGTGCCTGAGCCTTCTTCGCGGGCAATATAGGCATGCTCCAGTAACTCCTTCAGTTTGACTACCTGTTTCGTTGCCAGCGCATGTTGCGGCGGTACAATCGCAACCAGACGATCATATCGGCAATTCTCCACCACCAGATTTTTGTTCATCACCGGTGCTTCAACAACACCCAGATCAATATCATTATTCTCAACCATCGACACGATACCGTCTGAATTGGACACCTTCAGATGAACATTTATATCCGGATACTTTCTTTTGAAATCACCGAGCAATGACGGCAGCATATATTCAGCGATAGTGGTACTCGCACCGATAATCAGAATGCCGCTGATCTCACCGGTCATATCACGAACGGCATTTTCCATTTTTGCATACAAATCGAAGATATCATCTGCATATTCGTAGACGCGCTTGCCCGCGTCGGTCAGGCTGATGCGATTATGGGTCCGGTCAAACAGGCGGGTATTGAAATACTCCTCGAGCTGACGCACCTGGAAGGTCACCGCAGGCTGGGTCATGTGCAGGCTTTCTGCTGCCTTGGTAAAACTCAGCAACCGGGCAACTGTATGAAAAACCTGTAATCTGCGATCAGCCATTAGATCCCTCTGGGAAGAACCCTTGCCCATCTGCAAGAGTCCATTTGTAAACCTTGGGCACTATAAAATAATTTTGGGCAGAACTGCAATCATGCCGAAATTTTTTTATGGTGCCAGCCTGCGATCTGCCGGAGACGTCAGATCTTTTGTGTAAGGAATATTGGTTTGGATAGGGTTTGTGCTTACCTGCCCCTGATAGCGTCATCAGCTACCTGTCAGGTGACAGATGAAAATACAATTATTTGTTTCAATTGATTATTTACACATGAATTTGTCAGATGAACCATCACCCCAGCCCCGAGCCTGCCAATTTGTCATGGCACCCTCAGTATTATACCCTGTCATGACCTGCTCTGTAATCATGATTAAAGCCATCGCAGCAACAGAAGAAGAACAAAACTTTGCGAAAACCGGGGGTATAGATATGGCAGACAAAAAGCAGCCAGACCTGCAACTGCAATCCATGATTGATTCCCATTCCAATCCCTTCGTCCTGGTCGACAAAGAATATAATATCGTGGCCGCCAATAAGGCCTACTGCGAGTCCTATGGAACAACGGATGACAAGGTGGTGGGCTGCAAGTGCCATATGGTCTCGCATCATTTCGATACCCCCTGCTTTATGAACAACGAGAATTGCCCGTTGACCATGGCGCTGGAGACCAACAAGGTATTCGAGGTTCTGCACATTCACTTCGACCAGCACAACCAGCCTGAACATGTCCGTATCAAGGGACACCCGATTTTGGGTGTCGATGGCAGGCGCTATATCGGTGAGGAAATCATCCGGCTTGCGAAGGCCTCTGAACTGGACTGCGAGGAACAGGACCTGATCGGTAAATCCCCGGCATTCCGTGAATGTATTGAAGGGCTCACCCGGGCGGCTGAAGCAGATGCCAATGTGCTGCTCACCGGTGAGAGCGGCGTCGGCAAGAACCTTGCTGCAAGCTACATCCACAATCGCTCGCACCGCAAGGGCCGATCATTTACCGTTGTGGACTGCAGCACCATCAATGAATCGATTTTCGAGAGCGAATTGTTTGGTCATGAGCGCGGCGCCTTCGCCGGCTGTGTCGGGCGTCGGCGTGGCCTGCTGGACGAAGCAGATGGCGGCACCCTGTTCCTTGACAAGGTGGGTGAACTGCCACTTGTCATGCAGGACTGCCTGCTGAATACCATTGAAACGGGGAAATATCGTCGTGTCGGCGGGCGGGAACTCCTGAATTCGAATGTCCGCCTGATCGCATCCACGCACAATGACCTGCCAGCAATGATCACAGACAATACCTTCAGCTCCGAACTTTATTACCACATCGCGGGTATTAGCCACCGTATCCCGGCACTGCGTGAACGCCGTGAAGACATCCCGGCACTGGCAGACGCCCTGCTGGTCCGGCTGAGTGGCCCCAGGGCCTACCGCTGCCATATTGATAAAGATGCCAAGGCACTGCTGACAGACCATGATTACCCGGGTAATATCCGTGAACTCAAGAACATCCTGCAACGCGCGGTTTCCCTGAGTACCGACGGGCACATCAAGGCCAAGCATATCAAGTTTCATGAAGCACCCGCCGCCGAAAAACCGGCCGCTAAAAAACAGGGGCAGTCGATCAAACAGATGGAAGCCGAACGCATTTCCGAGTTACTGGTACAGCACCAGGGCCACCGACGCATAGTGGCCGATGAACTGGGCATCAGTGAACGCACCCTGTACCGCAAACTGGAGAAATACAATCTTACAGATACCGGCAAAACGGGCTAGGCAAGTCCCCCCATGCTCCGGCAACATCGGCAAGGGACTGCCGGCTGCTATTAGTCCTGCAATTGCACTATTTTCTATCCTGCCCCACTTCCTTGTTGATACAGATTAAAGGAGAATAATAATGACCCAAGACAGAATTCTGCCAGCCATCCTGCTGTGCCTGTTACCCTTCACCCTGCTGGCAGAAACCCCGGAAGAAAAGGGTCTGGCGATAGCCCAGGAAGCCGACAGGCGCGATTCGGGTTTTCGAAACTATACAAATGACGTCCAGATGATCCTGAAAAACAAGCAGGGACAGGAGAGCGTCCGTGAAATTCGCTCCAGGACACTGGAGGTAGACGATGATGGCGACAAGAGCATGACCATTTTCGATCAACCACGTGACATAAAGGGAACTGCCCTGCTGAGCTTTACCCACAAGACAGGTCCCGATGACCAGTGGCTGTACCTGCCGGCACTGAAACGTGTCAAGCGCATCGCCTCTGACAACAAGTCCGGCCCGTTCATGGGCAGTGAATTCGCCTTCGAGGACATCACCTCGCAGGAAGTCGATAAATACACCTATAAGTTCATCCGTGACGACACCCTCAACGGCATGGATG
>JASJGW010000106.1:0-2551 GCA_033791305.1 Gammaproteobacteria bacterium
CCTACTGGAGCCTGTACCTGAAGTCACTCGATTTCAGTATCACTGAAATCGGGCAGTTGATGGCCATTCTGATGGCGACCAAGATCGTGGCGCCGAATATATGGGGCTGGATCGCCGATCACACCGGTAAACGCATCACCATCATCAGAGTTGCCTCCCTGCTTGCCGCGATTGCGTTTGCAGGCGTGTTTATTGGTGATGCCTTCTGGTGGCTGGCACTGGTGCTGGTGGTGTTCAGCTTCTTCTGGAATGCCACGTTGCCGCAATTCGAGGCAACCACGATGAATCACCTTGGTGATGATATGCACCGCTACAGCGGTATTCGCCTGTGGGGATCCGTCGGGTTTATTCTCGCCGTTGCCGGCCTGGGTGTACTGCTGGGGCAATACAGTATCGTTGTGTTGCCGTATGTCCTGCTTGGCCTGTTCGCCCTGATCTGGTTAAACAGCCTGTGGGTACCGGAGTCGGCTGCCGGGCACCTGCCGCTCGACCAGGAACCACTGCGCAAGGTGCTGCGACGGCCCGTTGTGCTCTCCCTGCTTGGTGTGAGCTTTTTGATGCAGGCCAGTCACGGCCCGTATTACAGCTTTTTCAGTCTGTATATGGAAGATATTGGTTATTCGACAGCCGTTATCGGGCAACTGTGGGCACTGGGTGTGTTGTCCGAGATCGGTGTATTCCTGTTGATGCCGGTGTTGCTGCCTCGATTTGGCGCGAGCAGATTGCTGTTGATCGCGGCACTACTGACGATGCTGCGCTGGCTGTTGACGGCATGCTATGCCGACAATCTGGTCATTATCACCTTCAGCCAGACGCTGCACGCTGCCAGCTTTGGCCTGTATCACGCAGTCATGATCTTTCTTATTCATTCCCTGTTCACCGGGTCCCACCAGGGACGCGGCCAGGCTCTGTACAGCAGTGTCAGTTTTGGTGCCGGGGGCGCAGCAGGCAGCCTGGTGAGTGGGTATCTATGGACAGGGCTGGGACCGCAGTCAATGTACCTGATGGCTGCGGCAGTCAGTCTTTTTGCCGCATGCGTGGTGCAGTTCGGTGTCAGGGGTATCCCCGAGAGTTGAGTGGTATGTGCCCTAGGAGATGCCTGAACTATCCTATATAATTTGCCGTTTAGACAAGTAAATATTGCCGGATTGACTGTGATGTCCAACAAGACGCTCTACGACAAACTCTGGGATGCCCATCTTGTTCGTCAGGACGAGGACGGCACGGCGCTGATCTATATTGACCGTCACCTGATCCATGAAGTGACATCGCCACAGGCCTTCGAAGGCCTGCGGATGGCAGGGCGCAAGCCGTGGCGCACGGATTCGATTCTTGCTGTGCCGGATCACAATGTGCCGACAACCAACCGCAGTGAAGGCATTGCAGATCCAGTATCGAGGTTACAGGTGGAAACCCTCGACCGGAATTGTGCAGACCTGGGGATTACCGAGTTTCTGATGAATGACCCCCGGCAGGGCATCGTGCACGTAATCGGTCCGGAGCAGGGTGCCACATTGCCGGGGATGACAGTTGTTTGCGGAGATTCACATACCTCCACGCACGGGGCCTTTGGTGCGCTCGCATTTGGTATTGGTACCTCTGATGTGGAGCATGTGCTGGCAACGCAGTGCCTGATAATGACGAAATCGCAGAACCTCGAGATTCGTGTCGATGGACAACTGGCGCCCGGTGTTTCTGCCAAAGATGTCGTGCTTGCGATCATTGGCAAGATCGGTACTGCGGGCGGCACGGGCTGCTCGATCGAGTTTGCCGGTACTGCCATGCAAGATCTGTCCATGGAAGGTCGAATGACTGTCTGTAATATGGCCATTGAAGCAGGCGCCCGGGCAGGCATAGTCGCCCTTGACGACACCACAATTAATTATCTTGCTGACCGTCCGTATACACCAACAGGTGAATTATGGGACCAGGCTGTTGCCAGCTGGCAGCAATTACACAGTGACCCGGATGCCGTTTTTGAACGTACCGTTATGCTGGATGCGACGCAGCTGAAACCACAGGTAACATGGGGCACCTCTCCTGAAATGGTTGCTTCTATTGATGGTGTCGTTCCGGATCCGGACGCTGAGCCGGACAGTGTCAAACGAGAAGGCATGCGCAATGCACTGGCCTACATGGATCTGAAGCCGGGCATGGCGATTACCGATATTCGCCCGGATCATGTATTTATTGGTTCCTGTACCAACGCGCGAATTGAAGACCTGCGTGCAGCTGCCAGTGCTGTTCGTGGCCGCAAGCTTGCAGCGGGTATCAAACAGGCACTGGTCGTCCCCGGGTCCGGGCTGGTCAAGGGGCAGGCCGAAGCAGAAGGACTGGACAGGATATTTACAGCGGCCGGGTTTGAGTGGCGGGAACCGGGTTGTTCAATGTGTCTGGCAATGAATGCTGATCGCCTGGAGCCGGGTGACCGTTGTGCATCTACTTCCAATCGGAATTTTGAAGGCCGCCAGGGGCAGGGAGGCCGTACACATCTGGTTAGCCCGGCAATGGCAGCGGTGGCGGCAGTCAGCGGTCAGTTCTCCGATCTACG
>JASJGW010000107.1:0-9184 GCA_033791305.1 Gammaproteobacteria bacterium
ATCCGCAAGAAAGGCTGCTCCCGCCTTGATGTTTTCCGCGCCCTGTTTTTTCTGCTTCTCCATCTGTGCGGCTTTCACCCGGGTTGCCAGGCTCGTCAGCACGGCGCCCATCTCTTGCTCAGTCAGCAGCGGCTTGCCACCGCCAGTCGCGTCATCAATCCCCTGCAGCAGCGCGTCCGACTTGATCTCAACCTCCTGGCGCTTGAAGTCGCCGCCGAGCCGGTAACCCACGATATAGTTGATTTTGTCGTTTTCAGTTTTGAGTTCGACCTGCTCGCCTGCCATGCTGATCCCGGAGGCCAGGGTCACGCTAATGGCCCCCATTAGAACGCGTTTCATGTCATTTTTTCTCTCCTCTGTTACCGGTTGTTTTTTCTACAGTGAATCGCGCCTGAGTTCGATTGAGCGTATTGACCCGGCAACTGATCAACCATCGGATAGCTGATTCTAACACCGGAGGATGCTGTAAAAGCAATGTGGTGTGCGCTGTGCGCACCGTTCAGGGGGTGTAACTTTATTGTCCCAGTGCGCTAGTAAAAACTATGCACTTTAGTGCAAGGCTTTAGCAAATATTTTAAGGGTCGCGTAGCGACACATAGCAGTTTTAACGGGGCGACTTTCAGTCGCCATAAAAAATCAACCTATGGACTTTAGTCCATAGTGGTTGAGTTAGAACGGTGCACAGAGCGCACCTTACTTTAGTACGAACACTTTTTGCAACACCCTGATTTCCATGTTTTATCCCGGGCGTGTCCGCCTAGCCTGCATTATGTGTGATAAAGTAACTACACCTTAATCGCTCGCCGTATTGGCAGGGGTAAGCCCTATGAATGCTAAAAACAAACGATACTTACCACCACTTCCACTCCTGGCCATCATTCTGCTGGTTTCAATGACAGGCATGTTGCAGGTTTCTCAGGCGGCTCAGTTTACGCCACCGGAACTGGAGGGCTTCAACCTGCATGATGAGCGCGACGCTGACGGTGATGGCGATGGAAAAAACGAGACGCAGATCAGACATTATCTGAATGCAAATGGCGACAGCCTCGCCAGTTTTACCAGCAACGAGCGGATCTGGGCCTGGAGTCTCGATACGCGCGATGATGAGAGTGGCCCGCGGAACTATGTTATCCGTGACAGCGACTGTGACGGTATCTTCGATGAGGTCTATGGGCTCGACGACGAGTTCCACGTGCCGGACTGTACACGGTAGCCTGCCCGGTTATCACGCTTCAGCAACACGCTGGCCGGCAGCTCAGTGTGCCTTCCCGAGGTGTCTATGGCGATATCTCAAAACTGTTTGGCCACTTGACTGGTTACAATATCGCCGCTGAATGACCTATAATCCCTGTATAAATATACCGTTTTATCCAGGGGGCGGGGGTGTTTGCTGGTAAATAATAATCACTCGCAGGCGCAGAGGCAGGCTTCCTGGACGGAAACTGCTGCAAAACGGTGATTTTTATCTTGTTTGCGACGCAATCGTAACCATAATAATTTCTTACGGGGCTAGTCCTGACTATTTATAGAAGGAAAGGAGCGGAAATGATTACCTACGATGATCTGAATACCCAGAATCACAGTATTACGGAACTCTCCAATGTGTTGCTCTACCTGTTCAAGGAACGGTCCATGTGCGATACCGGGGCCTGTTGTGAACTCTTTAACCGCTACACGGGCAAGGTCAAGGCCCATATTGATATGGTCGACAAGAACCTCTACAGCAAACTGCTGACACATGAAGACCATGAGATACAAAATCTGGCGAGGAATTTTATGTCAGGTTCGCAGGAAATCAGGAGAATCATGACGAAATATATGAAGAAGTGGTGCCCGAAGAAACAGGTCGACTCCCTGGCCATCGCTGACCATGAGCGCTTTCTGAAAGATTCAGAGGAGATGTTTGAACTGGTTCTGGATAGAATACAGCTTGAGACGGAAAAGCTTTATCCCCTGGTCCGGGAACTCAGTGGCAACAAGGAGAATGCAGCCTGAGCCGGGTTCAGGACGGAAAATAACTCGATATTGCATCAAACAGCTTGGACGCCGCTATTTTTGCTTATATTTTTAGTTGGCCACCGTTGCAGTGGCCGCTTTCGGCTGTCGTTGGCAAGTGACGCCATGACCAAATTCAAGGTACTCTCTCAGGATTAGTTTTATGCACGCAACGAAAAAGGGGAGAAAATACGTATGCGGCCAATTCTTACAGTTGAATTCCATGCAAAGGATCGGGATGTAGAATTTGATGAAGAAACGGTAACTTTACACAGTCCCGAAGAGCTTTTCGAATTCGTTGCGCCCGGAGGTGGATGCGAAACGATCCCGAATGAAGTGGGTGAAATCAGGATGGTATTTTTGCCCCCCGAACATCCGAACGTACAAAATCCAATTGCTGATTTACCCGCGACCCTGCAACTCGGCATGGTGATTTTCTATGGACCGCTAGCGGAAATTACAAATACCACGGAACAGATCCTTGACAGGGCGGGGCGTGGCAAGCTTTCCAGCTCCTTTCTGACGGTTATCGGTGTAGTCCAGTGAGCACGAGCGTCCTTGCCAATTTCTTACGCAAAAAATATGGCACCACTGACTCCTGATCAAATGGGTTAAAACGTTCACTCAATTCAGACCGGGTAATCCTGGTGATCTGTAATGCATGAAAGTACTCTGGTAACTGTCCCGCCGATGGTCACCGCCCGTTCACCAGTCTGGAAGCATTATTAATAGCAGGAAGAGGGAAACTATGAGCAACGTCCAATCTCCATCCAAAATCCCGTGCACGGGGAAAAGGCTTTTCTGGCTGGTAACGCTAGTCATCCTGTCGGTCCCGCTGGCAGTGCATGGCGATTCACAGAAAGGTGACGCAGAAGCTGTCGGGAATGCACTTGAGTCGCAGTTCACCGACATGCGCATCCTTGTCGAGATACCCGAAAAGCCACGTCTGATACTGCAGGAAGACATGCTCGACCATCTGGCGGTGTTGAACGAAATCAACCATTTCCTGGGTAAAAACGATCTGAAGTCTGCTGCAGAGGTTGCAGAGACCGGCATGGGCAAAAGTCTGCTGAGCAAGTACCAGAACGAGGACATGCGGCCCGGGCGGTACATGCCGAAAGAAATGCGTGAAATCGGCTGGGAGCTGCACAATGCTGCGACCCAGTTCGCAAAAGTTGCCAGGCAGGGTAACCTGCAGAAAACGATGCTTGCCTACCATCGCATAACTGGCGCATGTGTGGCCTGCCACTATAGTTTTCGTACCCGCTGAGACAGCCGGCTTCGGTGCAGACCTTTGTCAGCAAGGGCAGCAACAATAAAGCCCGGGTTGTAATGGATGATCTGCTACAGGACCAGACGGGTAAGGAGGCAGGTATGGGGATGGGGCTGTCTATAAGCCGCTCGATTATCGCGGCCCATAAGGGACAATTATGGGCCGATGATCAGCGGCAGCAGGATGCATTGTTCTGTATAAGCATACCGGGGGATGATTGACGCCATGCAAGTAAACAGGACCATTTTTCTGGTAGATGATGACGCGGCGGTATGTCATGCGCTGACGGTGTTTCTTGATGCCTCCGGGTACTGCGTCAGGACATTTCCTTCTGCCGAGGCCTTCATGGAGGAAGCGCAGGGCTTGGTGGAGGGCGTCATGCTGCTGGATCAGCGCATGACCGGGATGTCTGGCCTGGAATTGCAGGCTGAGCTCGTCAAAGGCGGTATTGACCTCCCGATTATCTTCATTACCGGGCACGGGGACGTACAGATGTCAGTGAAGGCTATCAAGGCCGGTGCGATAGACTTCCTGGAAAAGCCGTTCAGTAATGAAGACCTGCTCGCGAGCATCAGAGAAGCCTTTTTACACGCTGATGACAGTAAAAAGCACAACGACCGGGTTGCCAGGTTAAGAGCGCGCAATGCCAGTCTGACGGTGCGTGAGCAGGAGGTTCTGCAGCATGTTGTTGCCGGCATGTCGAACAAGAATCTGGCGGAATTACTGGGCGTTAGCGACCGGACGATTGAGGTCCACCGTTCCAGGGTTATGAAAAAAATGGGGGCGGAGTCGCTTCCTGATCTGGTCCGGAAATATGCCATGTATCATAAAGCCGGTCGGTCGTGACACCATGGGAACGGTACCAAAAAAAACGGCAACCGGTTTAGGGTTGCCGTTGAAGGGTCGTAATGAACTGAAAAAACCAACGAGTTGAATATAGGTTAAACATCATCGCATTGCTATTGAGGAATACCCGTACAGGCAGGCCCGCGGTTCCCATCTTGCGAGCAGGGAGTAATTCCCATGGCCTGCAATGCTGTTTCCTCCGGGTTCTGTGCTGTGGCTGAAACAGCCGGAAGTATGTTTCCTAACATAAAGATTGTGCAAATAATTACCTGTGCTGCATAGGGGTGCGGCGCCTGTGGGTTCGCAGCATCAGGCGCGTGAGGTGCGGATGCGTTCAAGGATGTCCTGGCGGGCCCTGGCCAGCATGGAATCGCGGTCGATGTTGTCGAGAATGTTGCGAATCACCCGCTTGGGACCATCTTCGCCCCAGGAACAGCCGGCAGCCAGGTATTGTTCCGCCGCGCGCCCGACAACGTAGGTCGAGTAGTATGCGACGGCACCCTGTGCGCCAGCCGTCAATACGGTCGATAGTCCGATGCTGCCGGCCTTCAGCAGGGACGACATCAGGTGCACGAACCAGGTGGCACCCATCAACAGCAGCAACTGTCCGCTGATTGTCTTGATCAGCGTGCCGGACTGACTGCGTGTCATGGGCATACCGTAGACCTCTGCCAGGTGCGCAACCATGGAAACGTCGACAGCCAGTGCTGTCGCCAGGTCCGCGATCGGCACCGGGTTGATGGCTACCGCGACGCCCTTGACCAGGCTGTAGTTGCGGATGACCGTTTCACCCAGTTGCTTGCGGAGTGCAAGCACGCGCATGCCAACCTTGTCGCTCAGGTCACCGGCAAACAGGCTGGCGTTCAGTGCGGCAAGGGTCTTGCCTTCCGCCTCCAGGATTCCCCAGATACGGTCTTTCAACGCTGTGATATCGGGGGTCGAGTGCCGTTCGCTTTCGGTTTCCCGCCCATCGGCATCTACCTCGATGTAGATACGCGGTGCCGGATCGGCGGATACTTCGACCAGGTTCTCGGGGACGATGATGTGTTCAAGACGCGCCAGCAGGCTGATTCGCAGTTCCTCGCGTTGCACGGCAGTGTAGCGGTCACACTTGTTCAATACCAGCAGCAACGGCCGGTGCGCATGCGCCAACTCCTGTAATGCGCTGTACTCACTGTCAGTCATGTCACCATCGATGATAAACAGCACCAGGTCCGAGCGCTGTGATACCTCGCGGGCCATGCGCTCACGTGCCTCGCCATCGATTTCATTGATGCCCGGTGTATCTGTCAGGAACAGTGCGCCGCTTTCCTGTTCATCCCAGTGGGCCATTTCATTTTGCTTGGTCTCGCCGTGCAGGGCGCTGGTCGAAAAACGTCGTTCACCGATCAGGGCATTGAGTACCGAGGACTTGCCGACACTGACGCGACCCAGTACCGCGATATGGATGTGGCCATGTTCCAGCTTGTCCAGCATTGCCTGCACCTGGCTGAAATCATCAGCAAGCTCTGCGCGTGCCTCGGGCGGCAGTCGCTTGTCATGCAGCAGCAGTTCCAGGCTGTCGCGTGCCTGGTCGAGATGGGTATCGGTGCTCATAATATGTGCTGGGTGCGCCATGCGCACCATAAATCAACCGCTTGCAAATTCTTTCCGGTGCACACGGCATGCCCTGCAGTGTATTGCCATGCGGTAACTATTGTCTTAATCATTATGACGTTGCTCCTTACGAATATCGAGAGCCAGTCGTAACAGTTTGCGGGCCTGTGATTCTGCGTTGTTGACCAGATTGTCCCTGAACATCAGACTTGCCGGGGCGGGCCGCAGTTCGCCCCGGGTCTCCAGTGTCCGGGTGACAGCGCGCCCAAGCGCATCGAAGATCAGACCATAGGCGACGGCATGCATCAAGCCACCGGCCAGCGTACCTATCCCCGGGAAGGCCTTGGCGGCATTGCCGGCCACGGCCAGTAGCAGTGGCAATGCTGTGCGTACCTGCTTTTGTGTCATCGTCAACAACTTTTGCAGTTCAATCTCGCGTACCGGTACTTCGTAAAGTTCACACAATGACTTGACCATGCGTGTGCCCAGATACCCCTGGATCAGGATGTCGGTGCCGGGAGTGATGGCTGCCAGCCCGCCGGCAACGGCACGCCGGGTATAGGTCTTCACCAGGTCCGCGGATGCCTTTACCCGGTGCTCCGCCTTTGATTGTTCCAGCTTGCGTGCTGTTAGTTCAAACACGGAGGTATCACGCAAGTGTTCCAGCAGTGCCATGTTGCTGTCGAGTGCGGACTGCACGGCGGCACGCAATTCATCGATTTGTGGTGGCAGGTGTTGCTCTTCTTCCTGCTCGGTTCCGTCCGGTCCGACCTTGATGATCTTGCGCGTTGGCCGGGTGGCGATACCGGCAATATTCACCTGCGGGTCGGATGCAAACCTGTCAACCAGGTGCTGGCGGATCAGTTGCCGGTCAGTATCTGTATAACGGTCCAGCTTGTTGAATGCTACGATCAGCGGTTTTTTCAGTTCCAGCAGTGGTTGCAGGGCGCGATATTCATCGCGTGTCAGATCACCGTCACACACAAAGACAACCACGTGTGCCCGTTGTGCCTCGTCCATGACGATACGGTCATACTCGCGGTCAACCTGATTGAGGCCAGGTACATCGACGAGGACCACAGCGTCGCCGGATTCACGCTGCCAGTGGTAGTGCTGGATGGATGTCGTGGTCCCGCCAATTACATCTGTTGCTACGCTGGCACCTGGTAGCAGGGCATTGATCAGTGAACTCTTGCCGCTGCTGATCTCGCCAAACAGTGCCAGGTGGATGATTTCCAGCTCACGGCGCCGTGCCAGTTCCTGCAGTTCATGCATGGCAGACTCGACATTGATGCCTGCGGCTGTGGCGGCCTCCAGACGTGACTGCAGCCCGGCTTCTGTCAGGGGCGCTGCAGCTTTAGCGGTTCCGGGCCGGGCAGGGCGTACAATCTGCCAGGTGACCCAGAGCCCAAACCCCAGCATCAGGCTGGTGAGCGCTGTAATCAGCACCACGACCCAGGTCGGGGCGGTTTGTAATTGTTGCCACAGTGACAGGCTGAACTGTGCGGCACTCAGTATGACCGCCAGCAGTACCATCATCCCGATAAATACGAGGGCAGCGAAGAACAGTCTGAAGGTGGTGCTACGGGCCATGGTGAGCTGCGATTCCTGTAGTCGAGCCCTTAATATACATGAGATCGTCCCTGTGGTATCCGATCGCGGATGCGATCTGTTCCTGCAGGTGGCAGAATAGCCATATCAGTACACACGAGGCATGGCATGATTCCATTCAGTCTTCCGGCATTTATCAAATTCCTGCTCGGGGTTTTCCTGCTGCAGGGGGCGACGGCATTATTGATAATGACGGTACAGGATGCCGATCTGCACAAGAGCGGGTGGCTGGTCGTCTCCCTCGGTATACTGATCGGTGTCATTGCCGCGTTATGGTTCTCCGCGATTGCCAGTCACGCCAGCCAGCATTCCTTTGTCCGTGCCAGCGAAAAATTCAACCGGCAGCGTGACCGCCTGCGCCGGCAGGCGGACAAGGAGAAAACGAAAGAGATCCGGGACGGGCATCAACAGGTCATGCGTGAAACCCGGCGGCTGCAGAACCGCTCGAGGCTGAAGCTTGGAGGCGCGATGGCGGGAATTGCCGGCCTGGGTGTGTTGCTGTTATTTACCCAGTTCATGACGCTGGGTCTACTGGCCGTGTCCGCTACCGGCGGTGCCTTGCTGGGTTATGGTGTCAGGGCGCGCCAGTACCCGGCAATTAGTCAGTCAGATAGTGCCACGGTTGGTGGTCTTCCCGAAAAATCGGCTGGTCAGGGACGTGTACTGGCAGGCGAGAAGCTGGTACGAACACACAAGCTCGAGTAAGTGCCATTATTGCTACACTAAACGCAAGTCAATTACTAGAGGAGCACATATCATGGACAACGGCGCCATTAATATTGTTATTGTGGTTCTGGTGGCTGCATGCATCTGGCTATATATTCTGTGGAAGAACTCGCGGAAAATGCACGACACCATCAATCAGATTGCACAACAGCACGATTTCATCAGGCACGATGAGCGTGCCCGCAGGCTGTGCCGTGCCATACACATTCTGAACCCGAATTTCACTGTAGGTGTTGACTATTTCATCGGGCATGATAACCCGGAGCAGGAACCGTATATCGCCGAATGGATGACCAGCTCATCCAGGCCCACCGAGAAAGAAATCAACGCTGCCCTGCAGGAAATCTCGGACATCCATCATGAGGAGAAGTATGCCTCCATGCGGCGGACCGAGTACCCGAGTGTAGAGGAACAGCTGGACGCTGCATACCAGGCGCGTCAGGGGAACAATGCCAAACAACTCGAGATAGACGAGACAATTAGTCGTGTAAAGGAGAAGTATCCAAAGACCGACGAATGTGTATAGCCCGCAACTCTCGCCCTGCGGTGAGAACTGTGGGCTAGTCGGACATTTCGAGAATACTGAGAAGCGCCGGCTTGACCACCTGTGTTCCCGGCTTTATGGGGCTGAGGATCACGGTCTTGAAATGATCCGGGATTGCGCCGATTGCCTTCGAGGCCGCCTGAAAGGCGTTGCTGATCTGGTTTACGCCCACCTCTTCGCCAGTGAGGTTGCTCATGCTGCGTTCGGCGGTGGCAGGCAAGGCACTCGAATTGTTCGATCTGAGTGAGCAACGCTGGCGGCTGCAAGCGGACGATATCGTGATGCTTGCCAGCGATGGTGTCGAGACACTTGCCGGGGATAAACTGGTTGCTGTATTGAACAACCCGGGTGGCCTGTCACTGCAGGAGCTGGCCGGTGACCTGATGGCCTCGATTGAGGCGATCGGTCACAGCGGCCAGGACAATGCGTCCGTTATCCTGTATCGGCCTGATCAGGCCTCGTAGCGCACCACCTCGACACTCATGCAGAGATTGACACTGTCACTCACAAGCTTCGACAGGTTATCCATGCCAAATTGCGAGCGATGTATGGTTGTCGTTGCCTTGACGACCATACGGCCGGTCACGCTGCCT
>JASJGW010000108.1:0-11688 GCA_033791305.1 Gammaproteobacteria bacterium
TCACCGGCACGAAGAATGCCATTAATTACGTCTCAACAGACACGCTTGGGAGAACCAGTAGCAAAACCACACTGGATGGTACCCTGGTCAATGGCAAGCCGAGCTTTAGAGGCAAATTCGAAATCCCGATGCTGTATCTTACCGATTTCGGGTTCAAGCCGGGTGAGGAAGACCTGGAGCCAATCAAGGTTGATCTTGACAGTCCGGGTAGTGGCGCTATTTTCAGCCGGAAGCCATTTGATATCAGTCTCCTGAATACCTTTGACCTGGATTTTGATTTCCTCATCGATAAGGTGGAAAGTCATGGCGAAATGTCGATGGACGGTGTTAACGGGCATATCAGCCTCAAGGACGGAGACCTGCAGGTTGTTCCCCTCAAGTTCCTCTACGAGGGTGGCACCATGGACATTGTTTTTGGCTTGCAGGCAACCACTCCACCCGCGTACAGACTGCAGGTCACGGCAGATGATTTGAAACTGGGCCCGATGATGGCGCAGGTGCAGAATGATGTGCCGATAAACGGTTACAGCAATATCCAGGTGGATATTGCTGCCAGCGGACAGTCACCCCATGAACTGGCCTCCAGTCTTGGTGGCAAGATTCACCTGGGTTTCGAAAACGCCAGGATACCCGCTAAATATATCCAGTTCCTGTCCGTTGATGTGCTTGGCTGGGCCTTGTCGAGAACCTTTAAAAGGAACAAGTATGCTGACCTGAATTGTGTGGTCGCCTCCTTTGAAGCTACCGACGGCAAGATCAACAGCACGGTGCTGATTGCGGATGGTCCCAATGTGTCACTTGGCGGGAGCGTCAGGCTGAATCTCGGCAAGGAAACCATGAAGATTGTGCTCTTGCCCAAGCAGAAGCGCCGCCTGTTTTCGTCCATTTCGCCAGTAAAAATACATGGACCGATGCGGGACCCCAGGGTCGAGGCAATTCCGGCGAAGGTGGCGGCGCAGCAAATCGGGAGCATGGCGCTGGTACCCTACGTGTATGTGCCACTCAAGCTGCTGAGAGGTTTTTGGTCCATTGTCGATGATGGTGATAAACCCGGACAGGGCTGTGCATCGATCAAGGCGGTCAGCGAAGAGGCCGAGAAGAAGATGCAGAAAGAGGCGCAGCAGTGACGGTCAGACTCGCCGATATGCGAGAGTGACCGCGCCCGTAAAGTCCAGTGAAGCAAGTAAATTATGGCGCGAGTGCAGGGTGTCTATCGCTGACATACTCTGCGCCATACTGAAATATCAGTCGTTGCCTGAGCCGTTCATATTGCTGCACTGCAGCACCATCCAGATCATCCCGGCCGGGTTGATAGAGGTGTAAACCGATATTGCCATTCCCGATGATAATGTGTACGTCAACACGGATACTGGTGTTATTTTTGTGCTGGAAGAGTAGCCTGTATACGCCATCGTTTGTTGCAATGGCTACTGGTTGCAGGGTATCCGGGTCAAGTACCCGTAGCTGCTCGTAACCAAGGATTGCCATCATTCCGGTTATTTCCTGTGGCGAGTACTGGATGCCTGCATCATATCCGGGTTTAACCTGCAGGGTCGCGCCGGGTGATGCGCAGCCCGACAATAGCAGCACGTAGATGGCCAGCAGGTACCGGAATCTTTTCTGCAGCAGACAGGTGGAGTTGTTGTGAAAGGGCATGTGTATCTATCTGCGTAACCTGAAAATCACAATCATATCCTGTAGATATTCAATCAGCATACCTTATACTCCTTTACAGGGTCCAGGAACTCGCCGGACTTGGGAATACCCCAAGTCCGACAGGCACCCAGGGTGCAGTTTGTTGAATATACTGGACTCAGGGAACCCCTGATTAATGAAATGCGTGTTAATTCCGAATCCCATTGAGGAGTCAAGGTACTGCCAGATGGAAACCGGTATCCGGATGCGCGGGTAAAACAGTCATGCGGCGTAAACTCTCCATACTGCTGGCGACGCTGGTTGCCGCATTTGCCGGTCTGGCACCTGTCAGCTATGCCATCTATCTTGCATACAACACCACTATTGAAAAAGCCGAGGAGAACCTGCGAGCAATAGCACAGGGGATAGCGGCGGATACAGGTGCCCTGTTGACGGATATTGATCAGGGGCTTATCGCCCTGTCCAGTCTGGGCTATCAGTGTACCCCTGATGATGTCGCGGCGATGAACACCATGGCTTACGATATTCCAGGGATCAGCGATATTGGCGTGATCAGGCAAGACCGAAAACTGGTGTGTACCAGCTGGGGGCCGGTTGATCCGCCAATTGCCCCGGAGCTGCCACCACCGGCTGGTGGTTTCCGGCTGCTGGGACCACTCGAGATCAGGCTGCTGAATCGTTACGGACTGATAGCGATCCGGCAACTCGAAGATGGTTCCGAGATTGGTGCATTGATTCACCCCAGTGTCTTGATCGGCCATCTGGGCGCTGATCTCGGGGAACATGGCTTCGCTGTTCTGGTACGGCGTGAAGATACCCACCTGTATGCCTGGGAAGGCAATGTACCCGAGATGGAAATGGTTGAATCCGAGGCAGAGGGCGGAGACGGGTCGACACATCTCAGGGCCTCCTTCAATGATGGTATTGAGCGTACGCTGTTTGCCGTGGAACTGGACGGCTATCCTGGTATTTACTCGGTAGCTGCTGCGGCCGACGCGTGGATCCTGCATGACTGGATACGGATGGCGCTCATGCTGGGTGCGATCGGTGCCACCACCTCCGTGGCGCTGGTGTTCCTGGTGATCGGGATTTTATTGCGCCGCCTTTCCCTGCAGGGTGAGATGCAGAGGAGTTTGCAAAAGAACGAATTCGAGATCAACTATCAACCGGTTATTGATCTGAAAACGGGACGATGTATGGGGGCGGAAGCCCTGACTAGCTGGGTGCAGCCCGGCGGAAAACGCGTACGGCCGGATCTGTTTATCCCCCTTGCCGAAGATACCGGCCTGATCGAGCCAATGACAGAGTGGTTGATGAAGCAGATTCGCGTTGAAATGGAGACATTGCTGGCAAGCAACCGGGCATTTCATATAGCGATTAACCTGAGTCCGTGTCATTTTGAATCAGAAAAGGTGTTAAACACATCCAGTCGTGTTTTCGGGACCAGTGCAATCATGCCGGAGCAGATTATCTATGAAATAACCGAACGAGGTCTTATCAGGGAAGATAATGAAGTGGCGCGTCTGGTCATGACAAAACTGAGGGAGCGTAACTCCGGGATTGCGCTGGATGATTTTGGTACCGGTTATTCCAGTCTGAGTTATATCAATTCGTTCCCGCTGGATTACCTGAAGATAGACAAACGGTTTGTCGATGCAATTGGCACCGATTCGCCGATGGCAGGGCTGGTGGATTCGATTATAGACATGGCGAAGCATCTTGAGCTGCGGACAATTGCAGAGGGCGTTGAAACACGCGAGCAGGCAGAATATTTGCGCGAAAAGGGCGTCGATTATGTACAGGGGTGGTACTACTCGAGGGCGTTGACAGCCTCGGGACTCATTAATTTTCTCCGTAAATCAGTAAGTGTATAGCCTGTCCCGGATTTAATACGGGGGGCTTTTATTGACGGGTAATGGAAGTCACTGTCTATAAAGAACCGCACCAGGCGATGGCAATTCGACTGCTGCATTCAGATGAGTATCACTGTGCAAAGCACAATATAATGTTGCCAATTGAGGAATTCATGATGGAGCTTGATCAGCGTATAAAGCCGGGGATGATTACAGGGTGTATTCTGGAAACGCCCCGGAAGACGCTAAACGACCAGGGCCCGATGGTCCCTTGTGAGGTCTGTTTGTAACAGTATAAAGAGATGCTGTTATGGTAAAGATTCTACTGGTTGAAGACAAGGCGCTCGCGGCAGCTTGCGATGATTCTGATACCCGGCCGGTGGATTTGCCGCGCTTGCTGGAAAAGATTAATACATTTCTGAATACGAACCAAGAGGATTACCTGTGACTAACCTTGATCTGCAAAACGCACGTGTGCTGGTGGTTGATGATAATGAAATGAACAGGGACATGCTTGCACGCCGTCTCGCACGCATTGGTTTGAATACCGATACCGCAGAAGATGGCAATTCCGGCCTGGACAAGATATTGACTGGTGAATTTGACCTGGTAATGCTGGATATCATGATGCCTGATATCGATGGTATTGAAGTGTTGAAACGAGTGCGGGAGTTTTACTCAAAAACAGAACTACCGGTCATCATGGCGACGGCAAAGGATGAGGGCGCCGATCTTGCCGAGGCACTGGCGCTGGGCGCCAATGACTATGTAACCAAGCCGCTGGATTTCAAGGTGGTTCGCGCGCGTGTTGAAAACGTACTGGGGTATACCCAGGCTGTAGCAGAACTCACCAGGGCCAACGAACGTATGCGTCGGGATCTTGAGGCGGCAGCCCGGGTACAGCAGTCGTTGTTGCCGGATGAACAGGTTGATATCGACGGAGCGGAATTTCTTTGGTACTACCGTCCCTGTGATGAGCTGGCCGGGGACGGTCTGGATCTTTTCAAGTGCGATGATGAGCATGTGGCACTGTATGTAATGGATGTGTCCGGACACGGCGTTGCCGCTTCCCTGCTGTCTGTGTCGGTCACGCACCACTTGTCACAATTGATAGGCAGTGCAGAAGCTGCTGCACAATGTGATCTGACAGGTGAAAATATTGTCAGTCCTGCCTGGCTGGCCAGCCGCCTGAATTCACAATTTCCGATGCAATCCGTGGGGCGGCACTACTTTACCTTTGTGTACGGTGTGCTGAATGTTAAAACCCGGCAGTTTTGTTTCGTCAGCGCCGGGAGCCCCGGCCCTCTGATCGTGCATGCTGATGGCACATCTGATGTTCACGATGTACCTGCTGTTCCAATCGGTATGTTTCCTGATTCTGAGTACGAGGATACTGTTATCCAGTTGCAGGAGGGAGACCGCCTCTACCTGCACTCTGACGGATTGTATGAAGAACGTAATCCGGAATCGCGCGAAGAGTTTGGTCGCGAGCGTATGCAGAAAGAATTATGCGCGGCTGCCAGCAGCCCCTTTGTGGTCAGCCTGGACAGGTTGCTCCAGTCCGTTGTCGAGTGGCACGGTGATGAGGCACTGTCTGACGATGTCGCGGTCATGAGCTTTTCGCTCAAGGGTTGAGAGCACCTGCTTTCTTCAAGCTTTAGCGCGTTTGGTAACGCAGGACGGGTAAAGGAGCAACGCGACGATGGACAGGAAGTCCGCATCATCCTAGCTTCGCCAGCATGTTCAGTTCGTGAAAGATGAGCAGGGAATAGAGTGGCACCAGGCCATAGACCAGGTAGCGTACTGCAATGTATTTATATATGCGGAAATTGAAATGCAAGACGAGAATGATCAGTCCTACCCCGGTGACTGACATTTTTACCACGGCAAACAGTTGAATATTTTTCTGAATCAAGTAGTCCATCAGCCAGTTCAATTCAACGGCACCTTTGCTGAGCAAGATCATGGTAAGCAACGCATCCACGAAACAGAGCATGATAATCGTAAAGGTTGCGGCGAGTAGCCAGTGGCCGTACCAGTCCGTGTAGCTGTTGATGTGGTCATTTTCACGCCGGGGATTACGACGCCTGTGCTGGGTCAGCGCACCCTGCAGCGTTTTTAAGGACGGTTTGCGGCGGTCCTGATTGCGTTGCTCAACGCCCCTGTCATCAATTGTTTCCGGTTGACATTTCATACGGCAGTTCCTTGAGTAGGGTAGATTCGGCTGGCTTATGGGAACCCTTGCAAACTCTGTACCGTAGAATACAACCCTATGATTTAGGAAGGAATTACTGGGTAGGGTCTTGACCGCCATGCCTGTCAGCTGTACAGGTTGTCAGATATATTGACAGTGTGTTGCCAGAGAGATCCTGAGGATTATATAAATACACTTATCCAGCAGAATAGCCTGTCACTGATCAGTCAGCAGGATTAATTTGATATTTAACCTTAATCTCTTTGAATGTTTTTACTATATTTCTCAAGGTTTTTTTGATACTTTGGCACGTGTTATAAGAAGCTGGATTTATTCAAATAAACTGACATTCACGTTCAATTTAACAATTACTTCGGAATCGATACCAAGAGGGGACGAAAAAATGGCAGACTTGTTTTCTGATGAATGGATGAAGAGCTTTATGGAGCAGTGGAATACTGAGCCGGAACTCTCGGATGCACTTGGGAAGATTGGCTTTAATTCTGTGATTGCATATGGTTTTGATGGTGAAGATACACCCCGCGGCTATCTAAATGTCGTGAATGGCAAGGTTGAGGATGCGGGTATCTTTGACGGCCAGGAGTTGAGCTGGGATATTCGGGCCAGCTTTGACAACTGGAACAAGTGGCTGGCCAAGCCACCAGGAATGATGGGCCTGGGCATGGCCTACACTTCACGCAAGATGAAATTCAACGTCGGTGACTATGGCGCCATGATCAAGGATCCGCGAATGGCTGGTCCGTTTATCAAGAGTTTCACTGTAATGGGGCGTGCCTGATTGGCAGGCTTTGTTGTGGGTTTGTGGATAACAATAAAAGTAATTGCTCTCCGCTAACTGGTACTTTAAGTACATGAGAAATTCGTAAGGTTCGTTTAAACCAATTTGCATTGGCTAATGACAGGTCAGAAAGGCGGTAGGTTAGGAAGGCGCTGTTTCGGCAGCGCCGGTTCTTTGGAGTAGGTATTACCTGTCCTGGTAATATCATTGTGTGAGGATTAACAATGTTAATCAAAAAGCTAGCAATTATCAGTCTTCTGTCCGGATGCATGGTGTGTTCAGGTGTGATGGCCCAGACAGCGGCTGAATCTGTTATTACCGTTCCAAGCATCCCGGTCGGAGCAGCGGTGTCCCTCGGCGGCACTGTTGTTCCCTTCAAGGATGTTACCTTTGCGGCACAGATTCCTGGTCGTATCAAAAGTATTGCCGGTGAAGAGGGCGATCACTTCAAATCCGGTGCTGAATTAATCGCTATTAATGACGATGACCTGCTGGCACAGCGACGGTCCGCCTGGGCAAACCTGGCGAATGCAGAGGCCGCGATGCGTAATGCCAATGTGCAGTACAGCAGGGAAATTATCTCACCCTATGGCGGTGAGGCGAATGACTCCATGGGCGGCATGGGCTCCATGATGAAGCAATTTACCAACCCCATGCAAAGCTGGACGGGTGGCGGTTCTTCTCCCGGCTATGATCGTTATGCCCAGCGCTATCAATCCGGCACACAGCTGGATCAGGCGCGCTCCCAGATCGTCGCGGCCCGTTCGGCAATTGAGGCAATCGACACTAAAATTCGTGATGCAAAGTCAGTTGCCCCCTTCGACGGTGTGATAACCAAGAAACTTGTCGAAGTCGGTGACCCGGTTCAGCCTGGCCAGCCAATGCTTAAATATGCCGATATGTCCACGCTGCAGATCAAGGTTGAAGTCCCTGCGCGCCTGATGCCGGGTGTCAAGAAAGGCATGGTTTTTCCGGCCAGACTGGATGTGGGTGATGTGGACATCCAGGCCAAGGTTGTACAGGTCTTTCCGATTGCCGATCCGGATCGTCATACGGTGACGGTCAAACTTGACCTGCCGCAGGGGGTTCCGGGAGGTGCAGGTATGTATGCAGAGGTCATGATCAATGACATCAATGCCAAGGTGCGTGAGTTGCCGGTTGTTCCCAGGGCTGCACTGGTATGGCGCGGCAGCCTGCCCGGCGTCTATGTCATGAATAAGAACAATAAGCGTGAGCTGCGACTGGTAAGAACCGGCGATGAGGTGGGTGCTGATGGTGTGGCCATTCTATCCGGATTGCGTGCGGGTGAACGTGTTGTCGTCAGGGGGAGTGCCCCGGTACAGCCAAATAGCGCATGGCAATAAGTCATGGCGGTCATGTTGGCACAGAGATGCAGCATGATCCGGCCCTGAACACGTTGAAATAGCAGTCAGTACGGAATAACGATACGCACAAACAGTACCGGTACCGGACAAGGCATATAAGAAGGTGGAATTTAAGAATGGCTGACGAACAAAAGAAATTTTCTACTCCTTTCAATTACGATGCCCATTCACTGGGTATTGCGGGTAGAACAGCACGGTTGTTTATTACCTCTCCGGTAACACCCATGATTCTGATTGTGTCACTGTTCGTCGGTCTGATCGGACTTATGTTTACCCCCCGCCAGGAGGACCCGCAAATATCGGTACCGATGATCGACGTGTTTGTCCAGTATCCGGGTGCCTCTGCTGAACAGGTGTCCAGCCTCGTAACCGAGCCCCTGGAACGCATCCTGATGGAAATCCCCGGGGTGCGCCATACCTATACGGCATCCGAGCGTGGCCGTGCCATGGTTACGGTACGCTTCAAGGTCGGTGAGGAGATGGGCGCCTCGATTGTTAAGGTGCATGACAAGCTGCAGTCCAACATTGACAAGATCCCGCCGGATGTCTCTCAACCCCTGGTCAAACCGGTAGGCGTTGATGATGTCCCGGTCGTTACGCTGACCCTGTGGTCCAAGGACGTGGATGACGGTGCCCTGCGGCTGCTCTCGCTGGACTTGTTGCAGCGTCTCGGTGAAGTGAAGAATGTTGGCAAGGGATTTATTGTTGGCGGGCGGGAAGACCAGGTCAAGGTCGAGGTGATGCCGGAACGCCTGTCCGGCTACGGCATCAGCCTGCAGCAGGTTGCACAAACCATCCAGACCGCAAATTCCGAAAAGACGGCCGGTGACACTGAGTCAGGTGGTTTGTCATTTGCTGTGCGCACGGGTTCATTTCTCACCAGTGCCAAGGAAATTGGTCGTCTGGTGATCGCGATTCGGCAAGGCTCTCCTGTCTATGTACGGGATGTTGCACGGGTTTCACAGGAACCTGCAGAGCCTGACCAGATGGTTGCCTTTTTTACCGGCCCGGCCTACGAGGGGGACACCGGCAGTGCTGACGGTGCTCCGGCGGTAACCGTTGCTATTGCCAAGAAAGAAGGCAGCAACGGTGTCACAGTGGCCAAGGCGGTTCTGAAGAGGGTTGAGGCGCTCAAGGGCGACCTGATTCCGGCCAATGTCAATATCACCGTGACCCGTGACTACGGCAAGTCGGCAGATGACAAGGTAAACGAACTGTTGCAGGCCATGCTGGAAGCGGCGGTTATCGTTTCGATATTGTGCCTGATCGGACTTGGTATGCGTGCAGCCTTCGTGGTTATTGCGATTATCCCGGTTGTCATCCTGCTGACGATCTGGTGGGCCATGATGATTGATTACACCATTGATCGCGTCAGTCTGTTTGCCTTGATTTTCTCCATTGGTATTCTGGTAGATGATGCGACCGTGGTGGTGGAAAATATCTTCAGGCACTGGCTGGAGAAGGGCAAAACCAGCGTCGCAGTCGCCATTGACGCGGTTCGTGAGGTGGGTAACCCGACCATTCTTGCAACGTTTACCATTATTTCTGCGCTGTTGCCCATGGGGTGGGTGAGTGGCCTGATGGGGCCCTATATGCGGCCGATCCCGGTGCTGGGTTCCTCGGCCATGTTCTTCTCCCTGCTTGCCGCATTTGTCTTTACACCGTGGATGGCCGTAAAGGTCGCACCCAGGCTGGATGCCCTGAGAAAGGCGGAAATAAAGGAAAAGCGTGCGCATGAGCGCATCAGCAAGTTCTATCGGCCGATCATTATGCCATTGATCAACAGCAGGAAGCTGGGCCTGATCTTTCTGTTCAGTATCATTGGTATCACTGCGGGACTGTGTGTCACGTTCTATACGCAGCATGTTGCTGTAAAAATGCTGCCCTTTGATAACAAGCCCGAGTTCTCGGTCGTGGTAAACATGCCGGAAGGCACCGCCATGCCGGATACGGCCAACGTCGTGTTGCAACTGGCTGAGGCCGTTCGCGCGATACCCGAGGTGACCGCGGTTCAGACCTATGCGGGTACCGCACAGCCGTTTAACTTCAACGGTATGGTGCGTCACTATTACCTCCGCCAGCGTGCCTGGGAAGGCGATCTGCTCGTCATGTTGAAAGATAAAAACGAGCGTGAACGTGGCAGTCATGCAATTGCCGTTGCGGCCCGTGAAATCCTCAAGCCTATCGCTGATCGTATGGGTGCACGCATCGCTGTTGTTGAAATGCCACCGGGTCCACCTGTGCTGAATACGATTGTTGCCGAGGTGCACGGCCCCGATGCGAAAACACGACGCCAGGTTGCCGCTGATCTGGTTGCGATGTTTGATGCAGTTGAGGATGTGGTGGATGTCGATAGCTACATGGCAGAACCCTATGAATACTGGCGCTTCGATGTGGATACCGAGAAGGCCGTCCGTCGCGGTATTTCGGTAGACACTATCAATGGCAGTCTGGCAATGGCAATGGGCAGTTTCAAGCTGGGGGATATCAAGCGTGGTTCTGTCCTCGAGCCAACCTATATCATCATGCAGATCCCGCTGGCAGTTCGCTCCCAGGTGACCCGTCTCGGCGACCTGCCGATCCCGACTGTCGATGGCAAGACCATCCCCCTGTCCGAACTCGGTGTGTTCAGGAAGGGCAATGAGGACCCCATCATCTATACCATCGATCTGCGTGGTGTTGAATACGTGACAGCCGAGATGCAGGGCCGTCTTGGTGCGCCAATTTATGGCATGCTGAATATCGAGGACATGGTCAAGGAATATACGGCTCCGGATGGGGTGAAGATGGGGACCATGCCCTGGAATCTGTTTGGCCCGCCGGCTGATGATACCGTGTCTGCTTACGAATGGACTGGTGAATGGACGGTGACCTACGAGACATTCCGTGACATGGGGGGGGCTGTCATGGCGGCGCTGATCCTGATTTACGGTCTCATCGTCTGGGAGTTCAAGAATTTCGCACTGGCCGGCCTGATTATGTCGCCAATACCTGTCACCATGATGGGCATTGTCCCTGGCCACTGGATCATGGGGGCAGAATTCACGGCCACATCGATGATTGGCATGATCGCATTGGGCGGCATCATCGTTCGACAATCCATCCTGATTGTCGAATTCGTGAAACTTGAAGTAGCGAAAGGGAATGAAGTCAAGGAAGCGGCGTTAAGAGGCGCGGAACTGCGCATGCGACCTATTTTTATTACGTCCCTGACGCTGATGGCGGGTGCCTTTGCCATTCTGCAAGACCCGATCTTTAACGGCATGGCGATCAGCCTGCTGTTTGGTGCCGGTGTTGCGACCGTGATGGCCCTGCTGATTATTCCGCTGGGTTGTATCAGCGCACGGCGCCAGTTCTACGTCGAGACCACGGATGATGGTCGTGTGAAAATCAGCCATGCATTCGAGCAAGTGGAACATATATCCCTGGAGGAGAAGTCCGCAAAGGCAGGGCCATCTCTGTTGGCACGGTTGTGGGGTGGTTTTATCGGGATGTTTGCCTGGGTGTTCTACATCATCAAGGCGGTCTTTACGATGCTGGGTATGGGCTTCAAGGCCCTCTTCAAAGGGTCAGGTGGTGGTGGAACACCGCCGCCTCCACGGCCTTCAGCACCTGGCGGAGGCACACCACCGCCACCGCGCGAGACGCCACCCGGCGGAGGCACACCACCGCCACCACGGGAAGCACCAGCGAGCAAGGTGCAGGCCACACCACCGCCACCGCGGGAAGCACCAGCGAGCAAGGTGAAGGGTACACCACTGCCACCGCGGGAAGCACCAGCGAGCAAGGTGAAGGGTACCC
>JASJGW010000109.1:0-9632 GCA_033791305.1 Gammaproteobacteria bacterium
GTCACCCTGGGCGAATTGCCGGATGACCCGTCAGTTGCAAAGGTAACCAGAAAATCGGAGGAAGAACAGACCAACCGGAACGGGTACAGTGCCATTGACCTGACTGACGAGCAGCAGGAGGCGCTTGAGATTCAGGGGGGAGTGCTGGTTACCCATGTTATCAAGGGTCCGGCATCACAGGCAGGTATCCGCAAAGACGATATTATCCTGAGCATCGAGGGCAAGCCGGTGAAGAATCTCGAACAGTTCCAAAAGCGGGTTAGCGCCTTGCCGGCAGGGAAATCGGTGGCCATGCTGATACTGCGCGAGGGTAGTCCGACCTTTCTTGCCGTTAAAATGCCGGATGATGACTAATCAACTTGCGATGCGGATGGCGGTGGATTCTTGATGCAGCAGGTGACCGTATATATTCGGCGTGGTTGTCATCTGTGTACAGAAATGACGCAGGCGCTGGAGCGCCTGCGTCCGGAACTCGGATTCGATGTCACGGCTGTGGACATCGACGCAGTACCAGAACTGGTCCGCTTGTACAATACACGGATACCGGTGCTGATCGTGGAGGATGTGGAGATTTGCTACTACTTTCTCGAGGAACAGCGGTTGCGTGACCATTTACAGGCACAGGAATGATTCTTTGATGGAGTAAGTGACTTGCCGGTTGGTTCCTGTATAATCAAAAGCTTGCTAACAATCAAATACTTGAAAGCGGTTCTTTCCCGAATTTAACTTGCACCCCCTGATCCCCGCGCTCAGGATCACACTTCCAAACTTCATGACAGACAGCCAGCACGTTCGCAATTTCTCGATTATTGCGCATATCGATCACGGCAAATCCACGCTGGCAGACCGTTTTATCCAGCTGTGTGGCGGCCTGAGTGACCGGGAAATGGAAAGCCAGGTACTCGATTCCATGGATCTGGAACGCGAGCGCGGTATTACTATCAAAGCGCAGAGTGTCTCACTCAAATACACTGCGCGTTCCGGAGAAGTGTATGGCTTAAACTTGATAGATACCCCCGGCCATGTGGATTTCTCCTACGAATTGTCGCGTTCGCTGGCGGCCTGTGAGGGCGCCTTGCTGATTGTTGACGCCGCCCAGGGCGTGGAGGCCCAGAGTGTCGCGAACTGTTATACCGCGATTGACCTGGACCTGGAAGTGGTACCTGTTCTCAACAAGATTGATCTGCCAGCGGCCGATCCTGATCGCGTCAAGCAGGAAATTGAAGAGATCATCGGCCTGGATGCCGAACATGCCGTCCTCGTCAGCGCCAAGACCGGCGAGGGTGTTGAGGATATCCTGGAAGAGCTGATTCACCGCATCCCAGCGCCACGCGGTGATGCAGATGCGCCCCTGAAGGTGCTGATTGTCGATTCCTGGTTTGATAATTACGTGGGTGTAGTCTCGCTAATACGGATCGTGGACGGGCGTCTGTCACGCCGTGACAAGATCCGTGTGATGTCGACCGGCCGCCATTTTCAGGTTGAGAAGTTGGGTGTGTTCACGCCAAAACCGGTTGAGAGGGAAGTCCTGACGGCGGGTGATGTCGGCTTTCTGGTGGCTGGCATAAAGGATATTGATGGTGCCCCGGTCGGTGATACCCTGACACTGGTCAATAACCCGGCCGATGCACCATTGCCGGGCTTCAAGATGGTACAGCCCAATGTATTTGCCGGGCTGTATCCGGTCAGTTCGGATGACTACGAGAATCTTCGTGACGCCTTGCAGAAGCTGCGGCTGAACGATACTGCCCTGCACTATGAACCGGAGACCTCGGAGGCCCTTGGATTTGGTTTTCGTTGCGGGTTTCTCGGCTTACTGCACATGGAAATCGTGCAGGAACGACTGGAACGTGAGTATGACATCGACCTGATTACAACAGCGCCAACGGTCATCTATGAGGTACTGGACACCCAGGGCGAGGTTGCGAAAATTGACAACCCGGCCAGCCTGCCGCCGGTGAACCAGGTTGAGGAGATCCGTGAGCCGATTATCATGGCAAATATTCTGGTGCCACAGGATCACCTTGGCAATGTCATTACGCTGTGCATGGAAAAGCGCGGGGTGCAGAAAGACATGCAGTATCTCGGCAGTCAGGTGTCGCTGAACTACGAGTTGCCGATGAGCGAAATCGTGCTGGATTTCTTTGATCGCCTCAAGTCGGTTAGCCGGGGCTATGCCTCTTTTGATTACCATTTCCTGCGTTTCCAGGCCGCACCGCTGGTGAAGCTGGATATTTTGATCAATGGGGAGCGGGTGGACGCCCTGTCGTTGATTGTGCACCGGGATGTGTCACAGACACGTGGCCGGGCATTGGCAGTGAAAATGAAAGAGCTGATTCCCCGGCAGATGTATGATGTTGCCATTCAGGCAGCCATTGGTGCCCAGATTATTGCGCGTACCACGGTCAAGGCGTTGCGTAAAAACGTGACCGCGAAATGTTATGGTGGCGACATAACCCGCAAGCGCAAGCTGCTGGAGAAGCAGAAGGCCGGCAAGAAGCGCATGAAGCAGTTCGGCAAGGTCGAAATTCCACAGGCTGCATTTCTGGCCGTGTTACGGGTGGATGAATGAGATGTCCGGCATGCATATAATGGCTGTATCGCCGGGTTTGCCGGCATGGCCGATGGACAGGCAGCTAACTAGCAGACGAGGTAAAAATGAATTTTGATTTTCCAGCATTACTGGTTGGTGCGACCTTTTTTACCGGCATGGCCTGGGCAATGGATGCGGTTTTTCTGGCGCCTGCACGCCGTCGCAAGGCCGCGGCATTGGTACAGGCGGGTACTGCCGAAGATTCAGAGTCGGTTGTCAAGGCGCTCAAGGAAGCTACCTGGATTGAATACTGCAAGTCATTCTTTCCGGTTATTCTGGCTGTTTTGTTGCTGCGTTCTTTCCTGGTGGAACCGTTCCGTATACCTTCCGGTTCCATGATGCCGACCTTGCTGGTGGGCGACTTTATCCTGGTCAACAAGTTTGCCTATGGCATCCGTTTGCCGGTATTGAACAAGAAAATCGTGGCGATAGATGAACCCGAACGTGGGGATGTCGTCGTATTTCGCTATCCAAAGAATCCGTCGGTGGACTATATAAAGCGTGTTGTTGGTCTGCCGGGTGACAAGGTTGGTTACTACAACAAGATTATATATATCAACGGCGAGCCGTCCGGGCAGGTGCCTGCCGGTGTCTATGTAGGCAAGGGGTCGGGTGTTTCCATGTCAGGAGCAAGTGAGCGTCGGGAGCAACTTGGAGATATGCAGCATGATATTCTGGTTATGCCGCGTACGCCGGGCCTGGAAGGGGAATATGTTGTCGGGGAAGGCGAGTACTTTGTGATGGGTGATAACCGGGATAACAGCAATGACAGCCGTTACTGGGGTACGGTGCCGGAGACAAATCTGGTAGGCAAGGCATTTCGTATCTGGATGAACTGGGATGGTGCAAACAAGGGTGTCGAGTGGGGTCGAATCGGCATGGAAATTCACTAGCAGAATTACGAGGGAAAGACTATGCGTTCACTACAGCAACAGAAAGGTGTGACCACGATTGGCTGGCTGATAATATTGGCACTGATCGGGTTCTTCGTATTGTTGACGCTCAGAATGGGGCCATCCTACATGGAATATTACAAGGTCTCGTCTACCCTGGAATCGATGGCAAAGGAATCGGGATTTGGTTCACCCCAGGAAATCAGACACATGGCTGAAAATCGCTTTGACATCAGTTATGTGCATTCGATTACCAAAAAGGATCTGAAAATAAAGCCCTTCGGACAGAATTACCTGGTCGGGGCCAAATACGAGTCGCGTGTGCACCTGTTTGGCAATGTGTATGTTGTCATGGTCTTCGACAAGCAGGTTACAGTCAAGCGGGTTTGAGACAATTGCACGGCAAGCTGGAAAGGTCGCTCGAGTATACGTTTAATGATCAGGGTCTCCTGAAGCAGGCGCTGACGCATCGCAGTGCCGGTAGCAGGAATAATGAACGGCTGGAGTTTCTGGGTGATGCCCTCCTTGGCAGTGTGATTGCGGCAGAGTTGTACCGGCGCTATCCCGTGGCAAAAGAAGGTGAACTGAGTCGCCTGCGTGCAAATCTGGTACGGCGTGAATCACTCGCAGGGGTAGCGCAGACGCTCGATCTTGGGCACTACCTGACGCTGGGTGTAGGGGAACGCAAGAGTGGTGGTCATCGACGTGACTCCATTCTTTCGGATACTGTTGAGGCGTTGCTGGGTGCAATATTTCTCGATAGTGATTTTGCTGTGTGTCAAAGCTGCATTCTCCGGCTGTTCTCGGACAGGCTGGATTCACTTTCTGATGTGGCATCCCTGAAAGATGCGAAGACTCGCTTGCAGGAATACCTGCAGTCACGTCATAAATCCCTGCCGGAATATACCGTGAAGAAAGTGAGCGGCGAGGCGCATGCGCAGTTCTTCAGGGTGGAATGCGTTGTTGATGATATTGGGCTGCCACCCGGCAAGGGTCGGGGCAGCAGCCGGCGTCAGGCAGAGCAGAACGCGGCGGAAGACCTGCTGGCCAGGCTGGTCGGTTGATATGAGTGACTTTCGTTGCGGCTATATCGCCCTCGTCGGGCGACCAAACGTTGGAAAATCCACCTTGTTGAACCGGATACTTGGTCAGAAAATCAGTATCACCTCAAGACGTCCACAGACTACCCGTCACCGTGTACTGGGTATCAAGTCACTGGCGTCGGTACAGTTGATTTACGTGGATACACCCGGCATTCATGGCTTCAGCGGCCGTGCGATGAACCGCCACATGAACCGCACGGCAAGCAGTGTGTTGCTGGATGTTGATGTGGTGGTGTTTCTGGTGGATGGTCTCCACTGGACAGCGGATGATGAACTGGTACTGCAAAAGCTCGAGCAGGTAACATGCCCTGTCATCCTGGCACTGAACAAGGTTGATCTGCTGGGAAACAGGGAGCAGCTGTTACCCTGGTTGCAGGTACTTTCCGAAAAACGGTCGTTTGAACAGCTTATTCCGATTTCTGCCAGCAAGGGAGATAATGTGGCCGAACTCGAGCTTGCCGCAGAGAGGCTGCTGCCACTGGCGCCGCCGCTGTTCCCGGACGACCAGGTGACCGATCGTTCTGTACGGTTTCTGGCAGCGGAGCTGGTCAGGGAGAAACTGTTCCGCAAGCTGGGGCAGGAGTTGCCCTATGGTCTGACGGTGGAGATCGAGCAGTTCAAAAGTGGAGCCGGCATTACCCACATACACGCGCTGATCTGGGTGGAACGCAAGAGTCAGAAGACTATCGTGATCGGCAAGCAGGGGTGTGTGCTCAAGGAAGTAGGTACCGATGCGCGCCGGGAAATCGAGGCGTTGATAGATGGCAAGGTGAATCTGAAACTCTGGGTCAAGGTCAAGGCAGGCTGGGCAGATGACGAACGGGCACTGCACAGTCTGGGCTATACCCATGACGAATAGCCTGGCTTGAGCCATCTGACATGAGCCATCACGCCCGCGTCTCACTCGAACCTGCCTGGATCCTGCATCACTATCCCTACCGTGATTCAAGTCTGCTGCTGGAGGTGTTTAGCAGGGAATATGGCCGTATCGGACTGGTTGCACGCGGTGCCCGGTCTGCCAAAGGCCGCTGGCAAAACCAGCTGCAGATGTTGCGGCCCCTGTTGCTGTCATGGAACATGCGCGGCGAGCTCGGTACCCTGACCGGCGTTGACAGCCGGGGAGCGGTGGCGGTATTCCCGGGGCGCCAGATACTGTGTGCCTGCTACCTAAATGAACTGCTGATGCGGTTGTTGGCCCGTCATGATCCGCATCCGGAACTGTTTGCAGCCTATGAGGATGCCTTGCTAACGCTGGGTACAGCCGAGGAGCAGGCGTTGCGCCTGTTTGAAAAACGCTTGCTGCAAGCGCTGGGGTACGGCCTGTTGCTGGATTGCGAGTATGACAGCGGCGAACCGATTGTGGCAGTCGGGTTCTATGAATACCAGATGGAAAAGGGGCCGGTAAGGTGCCAGAGAGCCGGTGCTAACGGTACTTTCCTGCAGGGTACCAGTCTGCTGGCGCTGTACCATGATAATCTGCAGGAACCGCAGGCCTGTCTCGAGGTTAAACGGCTGATGCGCGCTGCACTGGCGCTGTACCTGGGGGCGCGACCATTGCGCACACGGGAAGTGCTGCGGCAGCTGTCTTCATTTTCAGCGGCGGGCAGGTCTGCCGCATTAGCAGCTGGTAAGGTGCGTGATACCAATGAACAACTAGTAACCACTGTCCGTCCATAAGCACCCTAATTTCTCTCGCAAAGGCGCAAAGACGCCAAGAAAAAATATAACATGCCTTTAGAACAGTACGATTTTACCTTTGCGGTCTTTGCGTCTTTGCGAGAGTCAATCTTTCTGAATGGACACTACCGAGTAACTACAGGAAATGCAATGGAAGTGTTGCTGGGTGTAAACATTGATCACGTTGCCACGTTGCGCCAGGCGCGCGGTACGCGTTATCCGGATCCCGTGCAAGCGGCCGTTGAAGCAGAACAGGCAGGTGCAGACAGTATCACGCTGCACCTGCGTGAAGATCGTCGGCATATACAGGAGCGTGATGTGCTGCTGTTGAAAGACGTTCTGCAGACACGTATGAACCTGGAGATGGCCGTTACCGATGATATGCTGGCTTTCGCGGAGCGTGTGTCCCCGGAGGATTGTTGTCTGGTCCCTGAGCGGCGGGAGGAATTGACTACCGAGGGGGGGCTGGATGTTGCCGGTCAGCTGCCGCGCGTGCGTGCAGCCTGCGAGCGCCTGCAAGCAGCCGGTGTGCGGGTGTCCCTGTTTATTGACGCCGACCAGGCGCAGATTTCTGCGGCGGCTGAAACCGGTGCGCCGTGTATCGAAATACACACCGGACATTTTGCCGATGCGAGCGACCGGGTGCAGGCGGCTGCAGAGCTTGCGCGTATCAAGGAGGCTGTTCGTCAGGGTGTTGCGGCCGGCTTAACGGTAAATGCCGGTCATGGCCTGCATTACCACAATGTCAAGGAGATTGCTGCCATCCATGATGTCCGTGAGCTGAATATCGGTCATGCCATCATTGCACGGGCAGTATTCATCGGGCTGGAAAATGCCGTTGCCGACATGAAAGGATTAATGCGGGAAGCATCCATTCGTACAGGCTAGGACATGACAGCCGGTAAAGGCAGGCAGGAAATGCCGTTTGTGTTGCTGTGCTGTGTTACACCACACTAGCCGCCACGATAGCCGCTGTAATGCAAGGTCCTGTTGATGGCACTGAAAGCACGTGTGTAACAGGCCTCAATAATATCCTGGGTGTCCGGTTCTTCAGTTTTGATTGCCTGGTGAAGCTTGCGCAGTGCCGTTTCCAGTTCCGGCGCATCACAGTAGGCAACCGCACCCAGTAACTGGTGCAAATGGCTTCTGAGGCTGTGCCGGTCACCGGTCTGGTAGGCCTGTGAAATTTTCTTTTGGAAGCCGGGTAGTTCGATTAACAACTCGGCAAACATTTCGCCAGAAAATGATTGCCGGCGTCTTTCCATGGCAAGCACATCATCCGGTACTCCGGACATGATGATGGTATTCGTAGCTGGTCTGTCAGCTGGTTTTGGGGTGTCTCTGAATAGTTGCAGCAATTGTCGTGCTATGCTGGCAAGCATGCCGGTCAGGCGTTGTAGCTGTAATCTGTTATTGTCTTTCATCGTCCCAAATGCCCTCTCCGGCCCCGGCAGTCATGCTAAACGAAACTCTTGCGGACAGCCACGACAGGGCTGTCGGTCAATGTCGGTTATTACTGTCTGATATTTGCTATTCTTGGGTATACGTTACACTACACTAAATATATTAACAGGCGGCAGGATATGGACTTCTCCACTCTGGAAGCAACCATTGGTAATACACCGCTGGTGCGTTTACAGCGCTTGCCGGGTGATACCAATAATACTGTGCTGGTAAAGCTGGAAGGGAATAATCCGGCCGGTTCGGTGAAGGACCGCCCGGCACTCACCATGATCAGGCATGCCGAGGAACGCGGCGAGATCAAACCGGGTGATACGCTGATAGAAGCGACCAGTGGCAATACCGGCATTGCACTGGCGATGGTGGCAGCCATGAAGGGCTATCGCATGGTGCTGATTATGCCCGAACACATGAGTGTCGAGCGGCGTGCCGTGATGAAGACCTTCGGTGCGGAGATTATCCTGGTCAGCAAGGCAGCCAGCATGGAAGGGGCGCGTGACCTGGCTACTGAAATGGGTGCGCGTGGTGAGGGCAGGGTGCTGGACCAGTTTTCCAACCCTGATAATCCGCTTGCGCACTACGAAGGTACGGGCCCGGAAATCTGGCGTGACACGGCGGGCAGCATCACGCATTTCGTTAGCGCCATGGGTACCACCGGTACCATCATGGGCACTTCGCGCTACCTGAAAGAGCAAAACCCGGCAGTGGAAATTGTCGGTGTGACTCCTTCGGAAGGGTCGGCAATCCCCGGTATTCGTCGCTGGCCTGAAGCCTACCTGCCCTCGATCTTTAATGCGGCCAGTGTGGATCGCACCATCGAGATTGACCAGGCCGATGCGGAACGTACTACACTGGCCCTGGCGGCCCGGGAAGGTATTTTCGCGGGTTTTTCCTCCGGCGGTGCCGTGGCTGCTGCCTTAACACTTTCGCAACAAGTCGAACACGCGGTGATTGTCGCGATTATCTGCGATCGGGGTGACCGTTACCTCTCAACCGGGGTCTTTCCTGCCTGAATGATGATCCCCCGACGCCGGGTTAAAACAGCGTTACTGCTAGCCTCCGGCTTGCTGGTTATTGCCGCGATACCGGGTTTTGCGGTTGATGTTGTTCACCTGAATCTGGGGACGCTTGCAGGCCCGGGCTGGTCGGCACGGGCGGTGAGTGTGCAGTTGAACTGGCTGGATGAGCGGCATGCCCGACTGCTGTTGCAGACACAAAGGGTTGCATTGCCGGAGGGTCTCGGTGAGTTGTCCGAAGTCACATTGTCTTGTGCACATGCGCAGTTGACGGCAACAGAGATAAAATGCGCGCAGGGCGCTATCAAGGCGCAATCAACTGTGCTGGGGGTGCAGAATATCCAGACCTCCTTCCGTTACCAGCTTGATACTGGCCGTATTGACACCGAGTTGCAGGGGGTCCACATTCATGATGGAACGCTGGCGATTACGGCAAGCCTGTCAGATGCGCGCTGGCAGATAAGGGTCAGGGGCAAAGCACTGTCGCTGTCAGCAGTCACCGGACAACTGGCAGATGCCGGCTTTGCCATCCCTGTTGTGGCAGGCAGTGGCCACCTGAATTTAATCGCAAGCATGAGCGGTGTGGCGACGCAGCTACACGAGGCCGATGTGGAGATGCAGCTGCTGGCGGAGGAGTTTTCCGATGCGGCTGGCAGCGTCGCCGGGGAAAACCTGGATATTTCCGTGCGTGCTACCGTGCAAGCAGCAGCAGCGGGCATGCAGGTGGCACTGGACATGACCGGGCGGCAGGGGGCGCTGTATGTCGATCCGGTGTATATAGAAATGCCGCCGCAACCGCTGCGGCTCAGTGCCCGTTTTGACTGGTTGCCGACGGAACAACTGGTGCTGCAGTCACTCACTTACCGGCATCCAGGCAGTGTGCACCTTG
>JASJGW010000110.1:0-14299 GCA_033791305.1 Gammaproteobacteria bacterium
CGCATTTCTCACCACGATGACAAGCCCTCGCTTGATCTCTGAATCCACAGCACATTTTCTTCAGTCGGAAATACAGTCCGTATTCCGCTCCTTCAGAAAATCCGCTGTGAATCTAAATCTCTACGCGATCATCTCGTCCCGTGGTGAGAAGTGCGGGCTAGTCTGGCATATTCTCCTTTTTCCTTGAGTTTTGTGACATATAAATATCAGGAAACCGGGCTGCCACGCTGGTACCATCAGACGCATGAAAAAACATTTGCTGCGTGTGAACTGGGGGCTGAACCTGGCAAGGTTTACCGGTTTCCTGTCACTGGCCCTTGGCGCGGTGGTGCTGCTGGGCTGGTACCTGCATGAGCCGGCGCTTATCCAGGTCAATCCGGCCTTCGTCCCCATGCAATACAACACCGCGCTCGGCTTTGCGCTCGGTGGGCTCGCCCTGCTGGGAGTCGCCGGGCCCTGGCCACGCATTGCCGGGATTACCGGTGTCATTGTGCTGCTGACCGGCATACTTACACTGATCGAGTACGGCTTCGGTGTTGACCTGCACATCGACCAGCTGTTCATGGAACACTACATTGATCTCAAGACATCCAATCCCGGGCGCATGGCACCTAATACGGCGCTGTGTTTCAGCCTGACCGGAGTGGCGGTACTGCTCGCCGCCTTGTTCCGTGGTCGTGCCCGTATCACGTCCTGGACTGCCACTCTGGGGACACTCATTATCAGTCTCGGTATTGTTGCCCTGGCCGGCTACCTGATCGGTGTGGAGAGTGCTTATGGTTGGGGGCACATGACACGGATGGCAATTCATACGGCCGCCGGCTTCATCATCCTGGGCGTCGGTTTCGTTGGGCTGGCCTGGACTGGACAAGGAACAGGCGTCAGTTCCCTGGTGAATTATTGCCGCACTGGGTGCCACAGATTATCGGTATCACCGGACTTACCATCTCCTTCGCTCTCTGGCAGGCATTGTCCGCACACGAGCAGCGCATGGTCAGCAAGATGGGGGTCGGCGCCGAAAACTTTTCCAATGAAGGTTTGCTGATATTCGGCATCCTGTTAACACTCATACTGGCCTTCAAGACACGGGCACTGGCCAAAGCCGGTCTTGCAGGACGCTGGACTAGTCGTATCTATGCGCCCTACGTCGTTATTGCACTGGGTGCACTGCTGGCAACATCCCTTTACAGCCTGCTGGAAACCAGTTTCGAATCATCGGTAAAGCAGCGTTTCGATGCGGCTGTCTTTAACAACACCGAGGCAATGGGGCATGGTATCGATGCGTATCTTGAGACGCTATATCACATCCGCTCCGGTTTTGATGCATCTTCCTTTGTTGGTCGTGACGAGTTTCGCACGCTCGTCAGCCGCAGTCTGGAGCGCAACCCGGGCATCATGGCCCTTGCATGGGTACCCGGGGTGTCCATTCAGGAGCGCGCTGCCATGGAAGCCGCTGCACGGGAGGAAGTCTCGCCGGATTTTATCTTTGGGGAAAAACCTGCAGAAACGGGAATGACCACTGCATTACAACGTGATGTTTATTTTCCAATCTACTATGTCGAACCACAGGAACGATTTCTTCCGCTACTGGGTCTTGATCTGGCAGCCCGGCCGGAGCAGCTGGCTGCACTGATGCGGGCGGTACGTACCAATACCCCGGTCGTCTCGTCACGCCTGCAATTGTTCCAGTCAGAAGAAGACACTTATGCGGTCTTCGTTGCGTTACCCGTATACAAGCCGGGGATGCCGCTGGATAACGCCAGCAACCGCGAAGCGGCACTGTATGGATTTGCCGTGATGGTCGCCGAAATCGGCCCGATGATCAAGGCAATACTCGATAAAAATACCAGCCCCGCAGGACTGACGTTGACCTTTACTGATACCGGGGATGGTGGTGAAACAACCTTCATGTCTCGCCATGTTTCCCGAGAGCTGAATCTGGGTCCGGATAACAGGGAAACAGATTTTCTGGATGACGGCTTAACATCCACCACAACCCTGATGTTTGCCGATCACTATTGGCAAGTAACAGCGCATGCGGCCAACAGTGAGATCTACCCTGACTGGGACGCAGACAGCTTGTGGTTGCCGCTGGGGGTGATGTTGCTCTCCCTCGGGCTGGCCTGGTTCCTGTACCGTTCTGCGCAACGCGAGCAGGAACGCGCACGCCTGCTGACATTTCAGACGGCCCTGCTGGATTCCATTCCCAACCCGATCTTTGTCAAGAATGTCGCTGCGGTCTTTACCGCCTGCAACCAGGCCTATGAAAAGGCCTTCGGCGTTCACCGCGATGCATTCATCGGAAAGACGGTACTGGATCTCGAGTACCTGCCTGAAGACACGCGCAGGATGTACCAGGATGATGATGTAAGGTTAATCCGCGAAGGCGGTTACAGCCAGGAGGAAACCGAGCTGGTATATGCCGATGGCAACCTCCACAACGTTATGTACTGGCGTACCACGTTTGAACTTGCTGACAGTGTCCCCGGGGGAATGATCGGTGGTTTCTTCGATATTACCGAACTCAAATCGCTTCAGGATGACCTGGAACTGGCAAGGGACGCTGCCGATGCCGCCAACCAGGCCAAGAGCGAGTTTCTCGCCAACATGAGTCACGAGTTGCGTACGCCGATGAATGCCATTCTTGGTTACAGCGAGATGCTGATGGAGGAGGCCGAAGACCTTGGCCAGGAAGATTTTATCCCGGACCTGAAAAAGATCAACCAGGCCGGCACCCACCTGCTGTCGCTCATCAACGATGTGCTCGATCTTGCCAAGATCGAGTCCGGCAAGATGGAGGCCTTTCCCGAGACGTTTGATCTGAATGTTCTGGTCGATGAAGTTAGCGCCACCGTCCAGCCCTTGATAGATAAAAACAGGAACGCGCTGGTCATCGAACGTGGCGAAGCACTGGGTATGGGCTACCAGGATCTGACCAAGCTGCGCCAGGTATTGTTCAACTTGCTGTCCAATGCTGCGAAGTTTACACATGACGGTACGATCACCGTGCATGTCGACCGCACCACACAGGCGGGTGTGGACTGGATGACCTTTGACGTTAGTGATACCGGGATTGGTATTGCTGCGGACAAGATTGAATATGTCTTTGAAGAATTTTCCCAGGCGGATGGGTCGACGACGCGTGATTACGGGGGCACCGGGCTGGGACTGGCAATCTCGCGACGTTTCTGCGAGCTGCTGGGCGGTGGCCTCAGTGCTCGCAGCGAGGTTGGCAACGGTTCAGTGTTCACCATCCGCGTACCGGCTATCCTGCCCGGTACAAATAAGCAATTTCCGCCAGCTGATACAACATCGACACTGGCCGAGACCGGACTGGAGGCACTTCGTGAGGGCGGGGCTCAAGTCGGGGCCACGATACTGGTAATTGATGATGATCCGGAAGCCCTGGAGATTATCGAGCGTTTTTTGGCTAAAGACGGTTTCAGTGTGATCACGGCTGGCAGTGGTGAGCAGGGCCTGCGCCTTGCCCGTGAGTGTCAGCCTGCCGCCATCACGCTTGATGTAATGATGCCGGGCATGGATGGCTGGTCGGTGTTGCGGGTACTGAAGGCCGACCCGGAATTGCACAGGATACCCGTGATCATGCTGACCATGATCGATGACCAGACGCGTGGTTATTCACTCGGTGCCGTTGATTACCTGACCAAGCCGGTTGACCGTGAACTGTTGCACAAGACCCTGAGCCGCTATCACTGTACTGAGGATCTCTGTTCTGTATTGCTGGTCGAGGATGATGCTGAAACCCGCGTATTGATGGCGCAAGTCCTGGAGAAGGCCGGCTGGACGGTATCCGAGGCCGGTAATGGTCAGGAAGCGCTGGATATCATGCCCGGTCTTCAGCCCCGCCTGATTCTGCTGGACCTGATGATGCCGGTGATGGACGGTTTTGGTTTTCTGGCAGCGATGCGTGCACGGCCTGAATGGCAACACATACCGGTGATAGTGATTACCGCCAAGGACCTGACCGGAGATGACCGTGACAGGCTGTCCGGCGTCGTCGAGGAAGTCGTTGAGAAGAACGCCTGTACCCGTGAGCAACTACTAGAGCAAGTGCGTGCTGCCGTCGCAGCATGCGGTATTAGTGACCAGGAGGGCTGACCTGTTATCGGGAGACCATAGCTGCAGGCTGGGTAAAGCGCAGCGTCCCCGTCATTTTCCGTGCAATGATCATGACGGGTGCGTCACTGCGTTCCTTTACCCATCCTGCGGTCTGACTGTCATTTGTTTGTCTGTAGATATTCAGGGTGGCGTATAGGAAACCTCTGTAATGGTGTAGAGGCACGTGCCGTTGGGTGTTTCCACCCTGACTTCATCATCGAGTGTTTTTTTGAGCAGGGCAGATGCCATGGGGGAGTCCATGCTGATCCAGCCTCTGGCCGGGTCGAATTCATCGGCACCGACAATGCGGTAAACGGCTTCCTGTACCTGTTCGTCTTCCAGCGTTACCCATGCTCCGAAGAACACAACGTTAGTATCAGAGGGTGGTCCGGCAACGACCTTCAGGTCAGGCAGGCGTTTTTGCAGATAACGGATGCGGCGGTCGATCTCGCGCAGTTCCTTCTTGCGGTAAATGTATTCGGCGTTTTCGGAACGATCACCTTCAGCAGCAGCGGCTGTGATGGCCCGGGTGACGCCGGCACGACGTTTCCAGAGCGCTTTCAGTTCGGCCGATAAGGCCTGAAAGCCCTGTTGCGTAATGTAAGGGGAAGAGCGGGGTGCGGGCGGGCGGTAACGGCCCATTACCTAAAACAAAGAACCCCGTCATATGACGGGGTTCCAGTTTCGTGCAGTTTCAGAACCCTGTTATTGTCCAATAACGTTGACTGCCTGCAGGCCTTTCGGACCCTGCTCGACATCAAAGTTTACTGTTTGGCCTTCAGCCAGTGTTTTGAATCCGTCACCACTGATAGCAGAAAAATGTACGAATACATCTTCACCACCATCTGCAGGGGCGATAAAGCCAAACCCTTTGGATTCATTAAACCATTTAACAGTACCTGTAGCCATGTAACACCTCTTTAAAAATATTTAACAGTATTCAATTGCAGATTAAGCAAGTGGGAAAAAACAGGAGTCTTAATGAGGATCTTCTGAACTGACCTTTGACAATGTGCAATCGTGATTTATGTGTCGATATCTGTTTGGTATATGCCCCCCAGCATCGACCACGTACCGATCATACAACAAATAGAATAAAAATACCCTAGGGAAGTTCTATTTATTTGTGCAACCTGGTATGGCATACCGGGAGTGCTTCCTCAGGATGGCTGTGCCAGCCTTCAGGGCACGCGAGTGGTGCGGCCATGACAAGCACGTTTCGATTGATGTGTCTATGTAAGGCATTGAATCTGTTATGTAAATATGCGGATTAAAAAACGATGCGGTCCCATGTCCAGTACAGGCCGATAACGGCAATCGCCAGTGAAAACGGTATCACGATGACCCTGCGATACCATGGTTTGTTGCGGAACCACAGGCCGACGGCAAAAAATGCCAGCAAAATAACTGTTACCTGGCCCAGTTCCACGCCCACATTAAAGCTGACCAGCGCGGTAAGAAAGGCATCAGCCGGCATGCCAAAATCAGACAGCACGCTGGCAAAACCCATGCCGTGTAATAAGCCAAAACAGAAAACAATGACCAGCCGGCTTTTATGCAGGGAATGTGCAGTGGCATTTTCAATGCCGATGTAGGCGATCGACAGTGCAATTAGCGGCTCGACGATGTTGGCTGGCAGGCTGATTATCCCGGCCATGGAAAGACCGAGCGTGAGGGTGTGCGCAACCGTGAACATGGTGACCTGCCAGAGCAGGGGGCGCAGATGCACGCTGAGCAGGAAAATGCCCAGGATAAACAGGATGTGATCGAGCCCCTTGGGCAGGATGTGATCAAAGCCGAGAACAATATAGGTTTTTATGACCCTGGTAACCGGCTGCCGGGTAAACACTTCGGTGAGTGAAAAGGGTTCGCTGTGTTCATCCTTGCGCAGCCATTGCCATTCTGACCAGTGCCACTTCTCGTTGCTTGCATCGATCTGGCGTACGCGAACAGCATTGTCGCCAAAACGTGCCGGGTAATACCAGGTGATGCTGGTGACTGACCGCTCCATCTTGCCTTCAAGGTAGATAACACTGATGCGCGGTACCTTGGGATAGCCGGGCTCGGGAATCTCAACCCGGGTAACCGTCAGGGGTATATGTTCAGCATCGAAGAACAGTGCTACCTGACTGGTAAATTCGGATTCGAAGGGTTTGAATGCCGTTGCCAGGTCGATTGCATTCATTACCCGGTACGCGTCATATTCCTCAGCGTTGGGTGCGTCCCGGGTGTTCTTGTAGCGGGCATTGATGCCAGTGAGCAGTGCCTCGATACTGGCACGAACCTCAATGCGGTAGGTGCCACTGGTGTTGACGCTGATCTCGACCAGGGCCGGTTTGACCACGTCGGCAAAAGTACTGCCCCATGGTATCCAGAAGACGAGCAGGATGAGACCGAACAGTGTGCTTCTGCGACGGACGTTACTGGCAGCCGCCGCGCAGGAGAGGGGCCAGCAAGTATGGGCAGGGCAGGGCACGAATATTAGTTAAGTGTTAAAGGCTAATATAAAAGGATGGGTGTTGTGGCCGTATGTGTCTGTCATTATTATGATCATCAGCAAGAAGCTATATATTTCCCGGATAACCGGTGTCGTCATGGTAAACCATGCCTCCTTGTAAACAAAAACGATTTAGGTGACTTATGCCTCCATTTGACCGACGTAATTTTCTGAAAATCATGGGTGCTGGTGCAGCGGCCACCACAGTGCCAGGACTGACTGGCTGCAGTAAGGCTGATTCCAAGACTTCTGGGAGTGCACCGGGTGCGGCCCCGGGCAGGATGCCGAAAGGTTTTTATGATCTGCCGATGCAGGGCACTGCCCGGATATTGCACATTACGGATGTTCACGGACAGCTGAAGCCGGTGTATTTTCGTGAACCGAATGTCAACCTCGGTGTGGGTGATGCGTTCGGCAGACCACCGCATCTGGTCGGTAAAAAACTGCTGGAGGCGAATGGGCTGAGCGCGAATACACCGGAGTCCTATGCCTATACCTACCTGGACTTTGAAAACGCCGCACCTGCCTATGGCAGGACAGGTGGATATGCACACATAAAAACATTGCTCGACCAGCTGCGCAAACAGGCTGGTGGCAAGCAGAACACGCTCACCCTTGACGGGGGTGACCTGTGGCAGGGGTCGGGTACCTCCCTGTGGACCCGTGGTATTGACATGGTCGAGGCTTCCAATCTGCTGGGACTGGATGTCATGGTCGGACACTGGGAATTCACTTACCGTGAAGACGAGGTGCTGAACAACGTTACCCTGTTCAAGGGTGATTTCATCGGACAGAATGTTCGCGTCAAGGAGGATGCGCTGTTTGGTGACGAGTATGCCGCGCTCACCGAGAAGTATGATGGCCGGGGGCTGTATGACGAGGACACGGGGCATGCCTTCCGTCCTTATGTCATCAAGGAAATAAACGGGGTGCGTATCGCGGTTGTTGGCCAGGCGTTTCCGCGGACTGCCAATGCAAATCCGCAGGAGTTCTTCCCGGACTGGTCATTTGGTCTGCGTGAAGATGACATGATCGAGTTGGTCAAGGAAATCCGCAAGAATGAAAAGCCGGATGCCGTGGTGCTGTTGTCCCACAATGGCATGGACGTCGATATCAAGATGGCCGAGCGGGTGCCGGGACTGAATGCGGTTTTTGGTGGTCACACCCACGACGGTGTTCCCAGGCCGCTGGAAATCAGGAATGTGGAAGGGCATACCTGTCTGGTGACCAATGCCGGTTCCAACGGCAAGTATGTCGGTGTCATGGATTTCGAGTTAAAAGACGGCAAGCTGGATCTGCATTACAAGATGCTGCCGGTGATCTCGGACTGGTTAGACGAAGACAAGGAAATGAGTGCCTACATCAACCAGATGCGCCAGACAGAATATAACGACAAGATTGTCGAAAGTCGCTCATCGGACCTGTTTTATAACAAGAGTCGCCTTGGCAAGACCTACGAGGAAATTCTCAGTGAGAAGCTCGCGATTGCCGATCGCCTGCTGTATCGCCGCGGTAATTTTATGGGCACCTGGGACCAGGTGTTGTGTAATGCCCTGCGGCATGAGTTTGGTGCCGATGTCGCAATGTCTGCCGGTGTCCGCTGGGGGACGACGACCCTGAAAGGGGACTGGATCACGATGGAAGATGTTATGACGCAGTGTTCCATTACCTACGGGGAGACCTATGTCACCGAGATGAAAGGTAAGGATCTCAAGGCCATTTTTGAAGGGGTGGCCGACAACCTGTTTGATCCGGACCCATACTTGCAGTCCGGTGGTGATATGGTGCGTATTGGCGGGCTGGATTACACCATCGACCCGGCAAAGAAACTGGGAGAGCGTATTTCCAATATCCTCCTCGATGATGGCAGGAAGCTGGAAATGGAAGAGACCTACACGGTTGCCGGCTGGGCATCGGTGAATCGTACCCCTGATGGCCCGCTGATGTGGGATGTTGTCAGGAACTACATCCTTGATACCCGGGGTAAGGACAATGTGCTGAAATTGCCAAAGATCAACGATCCGGTGCTGGTGGGTGTCGCCAAAAACCCGGGTATTGCCGATTACGCCGGCAAGATGTCCTGATGCCTATCGGGCATCCTGCCCTCTCGTGACATGCGTACGTCCCTGTACATCGTAGGTATGGTCGCTCTCGCACATCCCTGTGCTTCGCGACACTTGGACATCCTGTCCATCGTCGCGGGAGGCAGGGAGAAAGTGAGACCGGGAACCGCTCAAGAGGCTGGCCTTGGCCATGCCGGGAGTGACGCAAAATCCAGACCATTATTGCAGCCATGGCCCATCAAAAAAGGGTGGCAGGCCACCTGATCTTTGCTCATAATTGGCCGCCTTCATCAGGAGGTGACATCCAATATGTGGTTTAAAAATCTTCAGCTCTACCGTCTTGGCCAACCATTTGATTTGACTCCGGAAGCATTCGAGGAGCGACTCCGCGCCGATGCATTCAAGGGGTGTAACAGCATGGATATGCTGACCTGGGGCTGGGCGCCGCCGCTGGGTCGTCACGGGCAGTTACTGGTTCATGCTGCAAACGGCTACATCATGATCTGTGCCCGCAAGGAAGAGAAAATCATCCCGGCAGGGGTGGTGAAGGAGTTGCTCGATGACAAGGTTGCCACGATAGAGGCGGCGGAAGCACGAGAGGTCTATCGCCGTGAAAAGATGCGTATGAAAGAGGAGATTATCGTTGACCTGTTGCCGCGTGCCTTGACGCGTTTCAGCAACCTGTTTGCCTATATTGATGTTCGTAATGATCTGATTATTGTTGACAGTGCATCGCCAGCGAAGGCCGAGACGCTGATTGGCCAGCTCCGCAACACACTGGGACGTTTTCCGGCGACGCCGGTGAAAATCAAACAGTCTTTGTCTGTACTGATGACGCGCTGGCTGAACGGTGAGCCCTTGCCCAGTGACTTTGTGCTGGGCGGAGACTGTGAGTTAAAACACCCGGACCCGGAGGGGGGGGTGATTAACTGCAAGCATCAGGACCTCGAAGCCGGGGAAATTCGTAACCATATTAAAAATGGAAAATACGCGGTCAAGCTGGCCTTGCAGTGGAAAGAACGCCTGTCTTTGGTGCTGCATGAGGATTTGTCGATCAAGCGGTTGCGTTTTGAAGACGTTATCAAAGAGGCCGAAAACGATGCCGATGATCCGGTCAGCCAGTTTGATCTGGACTACTCTCTGATGGTGCTGGAGCTGGCTGAGTTTTTTCCGCACTTGCTGGCCGCGCTGGGTGGTGAGGATTTGCCGGAGGATGTACCTGCAAAGCCGGTGACCGCACCGCCGGCCCGCGAGCAGACAACCAGTGAACAGACACCCGTCGAAGCAGAGCCGGCATAAGCCTGTAGCTTGGCTGACATCCACCCACAGTTAAGGAATGACTGCCTGATTCTGGGTCACCTGGAATTGTGTTACTTGCTGCTGATGCAGGATGCCAATTATCCCTGGTTCATCCTGGTGCCTGACCGGGAGGCTATCACGGAAGTACATCAACTGGACGAAGCTGATCAGCAACAGCTGATGCGAGAGTCTGTCTTGTTGTCCCGTGCACTTGAAACGGCCTTCTCGCCTGACAAACTCAACATCGCTGCGCTCGGTAACATCGTCCCGCAATGTCATATTCACCACATCGTTCGTTACCGGACTGATGTTGCGTGGCCTGCGCCGGTGTGGGGCAGGGTGCCGGCTAAGGAATATTCAGAAGATACACGAGTGCATGTTGTTGATGCCGTGAAGCAAGCGCTGTCATTGCCGTAGGCACGTAGCCTGGATGAAACGCTGACCCGCAGGATGTACTTCGTACCTAGCCAAATCCTGCGCAAAATAAAGAAAAAATAAAGAAATAAAAAACGGCGACCGAGGGTCGCCGCAGAAGTGAGAGAGCTTGTACCGTTTATTCCTTGTTAAGGAAACTAACCTAACCGATGCGTTCTGCACGTACCTGTTGCTGTGTCATCCGGGCGAGTACTTCAAATGATGATGTCCGTTCCGTGTCATATGAAACGAGCATCAGGTGTGGTCGCCTGTCATTGAACCGGGCATCGATAACCCCCTTCGAACCGGTGATGGCCTTTTCGATATTACGCCGGGTATTTTCACCCAGGTAGTTGTCAACGTGCATTACCATATCTGTTTTCTGCATGCTGTCTGCTCCTCCGTTTGATTGCTCAATCGCCCCCCTGATGAGGCTTTACTCTGAAGAGTGTCGGCATTTCATGCCGCGTATTCTCCGTTGGCTGAACGGTAAATAATTACCATATAAAAGTCAAGGGAATATGTATATAACTCTATGTTATTTATTAATAAAGTTCTAAGGTACCATATTTTATGTATGGTTATTAATGCCTTACTAGACATGGGGGTATGAAGCCGGTGCGGCCATTGCCGCACTGGCACATCGGTGTGCTATGGATTACAGGGGAAGCTCAGGCAGATACTGCGCGTGACGAACGTTTGCGTTCATGCTCCAGCAGCAGTTTTTTGCGCAGCCGGATGTGCTTGGGTGTGACCTCGACCAGTTCGTCGTCGTCAATAAATTCCAGTGCCTGTTCGAGGCTCATGCGGATGGGCGGGCTGAGTACAATATTTTCATCGGTACCGGCGGCACGGATGTTGTTCAGTTGCTTGCCCTTTAACGGATTGACCACCAGATCATTATTGCGTTTATGAATACCGATCAGACTGCCCTCGTATACTTCTTCGCCATGACCAATAAACAGGCGGCCGCGTTCCTGCAGATTGAACAGGGCATAGCCAAGTGCCTTGCCGGAACCCTTGGATATCAACACACCGTTGATGCGTTGACCGTAATCACCTGACTTTATCGGACCATAGTGTGAAAATATGCTATAGATGAGTCCGGTTCCCTGGGTGCCGGTGAGAAACTCCGTACGGAACCCGATCAGGCCGCGTGCCGGCATGATGTAGTCCAGCCGTACCCGGCCCTTGCCGTCGGGCATCATGTCCGTGAGTTCACCGCCACGTTCCCCCAGCTTTTCCATGATGGTGCCCTGATGCTGGTCCTCGATATCAACCGTCACCTGTTCATAGGGTTCCTGCTGTTCGCCATCTATCTCACGAATGATGACTTCCGGCCGCGACACGCCCATCTCGAAACCCTCGCGTCGCATGGTTTCAATAAGAATGGCCAGATGCAGTTCACCGCGACCTGATACCTTGAACTTGTCGGGATCACCGGTCAGGTCAACACGTAGCGCAACATTGTGAATTAACTCACGTTCGAGGCGTTCGCTAATATTTCTTGAAGTGACGTATTTGCCATCCTTGCCAGCAAACGGTGAGTTATTAACCTGAAAAGTCATGCTGACAGTGGGTTCGTCGACGGTCAGTGGTGGCAAGGCCTCGACATTGGCCGGGTCGCAGAGCGTGTCCGAGATGTTGAGTTTTTCAATACCGGTAAAGGCAATAATGTCACCGGCCTGGGCTTCCGTGACCTCGGTACGTTCCAGTCCCAGGAAGCCGTACACCAGTCCGACCCGGGCATTGCGCTGTTTGCCATCCCGGTCGATCAGTGTGACGGGCATATTGGGTTTCAGTTTGCCGCGCTTGATGCGACCGATACCAATAACACCGACATAACTGTTGTAGTCCAGCGTGATTACCTGCATCTGAAACGGTGCGTCCGGGTCAACCTGCGGTACTGGAACGTGTTCAACGATGGCTTCAAACAGGGGCGTCATATCTGCAGCGAGCTGGTCCGCCTCTATGCCGGCATAGCCCTGCAATGCCGATGCATAGATCACCGGGAAGTCGAGCTGCTCATCCGTTGCCCCCAGGCGATCGAACAGCCCAAAGGTCTGGTCCAGCACCCAGTGAGGCCGGGAACCCGGACGGTCAATCTTGTTGATGACGACTATCGGTTTCAATCCCAGGTCAAACGCCTTCTGGGTGACGAAACGTGTTTGCGGCATCGGGCCTTCCACGGCATCAACCAGCAACAGGACACTGTCCACCATCGACAGCACACGTTCCACTTCGCCGCCGAAGTCGGCGTGCCCGGGAGTATCGACGATATTGATACGGTAATCGTTCCAGCGGATCGCCGTGTTTTTCGATAAGATCGTGATACCGCGTTCTTTCTCCAGATCATTGGAATCCATGATCCGGTCGGGCGCAGCTGCCCGGTCACCGAACGTGCCGGACTGGCTGAGAAGCTGGTCGACGAGGGTGGTCTTGCCATGGTCGACGTGCGCGATAATGGCGATATTTCGCAACTTACTGATCATAATGGTTATTTTGTCCGCGATAGCGGGAAGGTAGTGAACGGCCGGCAATTATACCGGGAATGGCGCTTGACGCCATGTTTTCTGGCAGAGACGGGCCCTTCCGGGGCAGGATCTTGAGTTATGTATACAGATGAAGAGCTCGCTGCAATAAAAACCCGCTTGCTGCAGTTACAGCAGGAATTACAGGGTTTGAAAGATACCGGTGACGCAGCCGCCGGCGTGGTTGAGCTGGATCAGAGCTCGGTCGGACGCCTGTCCAGAATGGATGCATTGCAGGGGCAGGCCATGTCGAAAGAGACCGGCCGCCGGCGGCAGCTGGAGATGCAGAAGATCGCCGCTGCCTTGCGACGGCTAGACAGTGGTGACTACGGCTACTGCCTGTCCTGCGATGAACCGATTGCCCGTGAACGCCTGGCGCTTGATCCCGGGGCAACCCTGTGTATCGCGTGTGCGAATAAAAAAGAACGCATGTAGGAGGCGCTTTGTACCTCGGCACATTTACAGCTATGGCCTGACTGGTTGCTGGCCGCTCGCCCGCGCCCATACCGTATAGACCGGATCGGAGAATGCCTGCTTTCGGGGTGTCCATGATTCCGCTACCTGATTACGAACTGTCAATTTTACGCAAGGACGACTGTTCTGCCGGTATATTGTCCACCGTGCCGGTGGGAGAGAAATAGTAATATTACTTTCATGGCCTGTATGGGTAGAATCCAGTGCCATGCCATTACTGCGACTGAATAACGTGTCACTGGCCTTTGGTCATCGGGCCCTGCTTGACAAGGTGGACCTGGAGATGTTCCGGGGGGAGCGGGTGTGTCTGGTGGGCCGGAACGGCGAGGGCAAATCCTCGCTGCTGCGCATACTCAACGGTGAAGTGACACCGGATGACGGTGAGATGTGGGTGCGTCCGGCGACGCGCATTGCCTGCCTGGCGCAGGAAGTCGGCATGGACAGTAACGACAGCGTGTTTGATGTCGTTGCCGGTGGTCTCCCGGAACTGGGCAGGCTGATTTCCGAATACCATCACACGGCAAGTGAGCTGGCGCATGCGGAGAATCCGGCTGCGCTGCAACGTCTGTCTGAATTACAACATGAACTGGAAGCGGCTAATGGCTGGCAACTGGAGCAGCGGGTAGAGAGCGTGTTGTCACGGCTCGAACTGGACAGTGATGCCGTGTTTCATTCCCTGTCCGGCGGTTGGCGCCGGCGGGTGATGCTGGCGCGGGCACTGGTGGGTGAACCGGACGTGTTACTGCTGGATGAGCCGACCAATCACCTCGATATCGAAGCGATTATGTGGCTGGAAACGTTCATGCTCGACTATTCCGGTGCCTTGCTGTTTGTCAGTCATGACCGGGCATTTGTACGCCGGCTGTCGACACGCATTATTGAGCTGGATCGCGGCCAGCTGG
>JASJGW010000111.1:0-3295 GCA_033791305.1 Gammaproteobacteria bacterium
CTAATGGGGGCTCACTACCTGGCGAATCAGGTTTGCCACCTGATCATGGGTTGATGCGCCTTTTTCTACAATCTGCTCGACCCGGCCGCTGAGCAGGCGCCGGTCTTCCTCGGTCAGGTCCTTGGCCGTCAGCACGATGACCGGGATGTCCTGCCAGGCAGCGTTGGCGCGCATCTCCAGCAGGAAGTCGAAGCCGTCCATTACCGGCATCATCAGGTCCAGCAGGATCAGCTGGGGTATTTCCTGCGCCAGCTGGTCCAGTGCCTCACGGCCGTTGCCGGCCTCGCGCACATGCCAGTTGGCTTCCTCCAGTGTGCGTACCATTATCTCTCGTGTGGCCTGGTCATCTTCCACCAGCAACACCGGGCAGGGCGCACCGGGGGTGCAGTAACGTGTCAGTGCATGGTGTAACTGTTCGCGGTCTACCGGCTTGGTCAGATAATCGGTTGCCCCGAGGGAATACCCCTTGCTCTTGTCATCGACCATGGTCAGCATCACCACCGGGACATCTTGCAGCACCGGATCGGCCTTCAGCGCGCGCAACACCGACCAGCCATCCATGTCCGGCATCATGACATCCAGCGTGATCGCTGCCGGTAGCAGTTTATGCGCAAGGCGCAGGCCTTCCTCGCCACTGTCCGCTGTCACGACTTCGAAGCCGTCCTTGCGTAAAAAGCGTTCGACGATATCCTGTGCCTCCGGGTCATCATCGATCACCAGGATGGTGCGTCCCGCCCCGGACTGGCGCATCGCCTCCAGCTCTGCATCGGTTTTGACCGGCGTTGTTGCCACCGGCGTGGCTGCAGCGGCCCCTGGCAGCAGGGCCGGGATACAGATGGTAAAGGTAGAGCCCTCGCCGGCGCTGCTCGATATCGTGATGTCACCACCCAGCATCTGGCAGAAACGGCGTGATATCGGCAGTCCCAGGCCAGTCCCGCCATAATCGCGCGTCGTCGAGCTGTCAGCCTGGCTGAATTCCTCGAAGACATGATCGAGCTTGTCTGCCGGGATGCCGATGCCGGTGTCGTTTACCGCAAAGGTCAACCATTCACCATCGGTGTGTGGTTTGCGTTCTGCCTGCAGGGTGATGGGACCTTCGTGAGTGAACTTGGCGGCATTGGACAGCAGGTTCAACAGTGCCTGGCGCAGCTTGGTGCTATCCGTATGCGCATGGCCGAGTTGCTCGTCGCGTTCGATGACCAGGCGGTTGTTGTTCTTTTCCATCAGGGGCTGCACGGTGCCAGTGACCTGGTCGAGCAGTGCGCCGACGTCGAAGTCTTCTGCAAAGGCCTCCATTTTGCCGGACTCGATCTTGGACAGGTCGAGCACATCATTGATTAACGACAGCAGGTGATTGCCGGCCTGGTTGATCTTCTTCAGATCGGCAACAAAGTCATCCTGTCCGATATCCTCCGCGTCTTCCATCAGCATCTCGCTGTAGCCGAGAATGGCGTTCATGGGAGTGCGCAGTTCGTGGCTCATGTTCGCCAGGAAACCCGACTTGGCCTTGTTGGCGGCAACTGCCGCTTCCTTGGCCTCGGCCAGTGCCTGTTCGGTGCGATTGCGCACTTCCAGGTCCAGTACCAGCCGCACAGTGACCGCCAGGCTCTCGCTCGCCTTGGCCAGCCACGCCTGCTGTTCTTCATCAAGCGGCCGCAGTCCACCCAGCTCCAGAACGGCGACCACCGTTTTGTCGTGTACCAGGGGGTGGAGCAGCAGACTGTTGAGTGCGGCCGTGCCCAGCCCCAGTGCCAGTTGGGCATATTCCGGCACGTTGTCGACTGTCAGGGGTGTAGCGTCAGCGACGGCCTGGCCGAGGAGGCCATCTCCCGCTGCAAAGTGTTCGACGCCGCCCTGCTTGGGGTAGCCGTAAGCAGCTTCCCGTGCGTAGGTGTTGCCGTCACGCAGCACGAATAATGCGGCAAACTGCAGGTCGAGATAGCGGGCGAGCTGGTGCACAATGACACTCGCAAGGCTGCCCATCTCCTGCTGGCCACGCAGTGCCTCGTAGAGTTCATTCAGCGCGGTCTCGGTGCGCCGCTGTCGTTCGACATTCTCGTTCAACGCCTGCAGCGCCGCTTCAGACTCTTTGCGCTCGGTAACGTCTCGTACCGAGCTGGCGACCAGCATGCCATCATCGGTTTCAATCGGACTCAGACTGATCTCGACAGGAAATTCCCGGCCCGTCCTGGAGAGGCCAAACAGTTCCCTTTCCATGCCCATGGCGCGGGTGTTCGGGTGATTGAAGAAGTCTTGTACCTGCCCGGGGTGCTGTTCGTGGAAGCGCTGCGGCATCAGCATCTCGATGGGCTGCCCCGTCATGTCGCTGCGGGAATAACCGAACACCTCTTCCGTGCGGCGATTGACCATCACAATCTCACCAGCCGCATTGATGATGACCATTGCATCCGGCGCTGATTCGAGCAGGGTACGGAAACGTTGCTGACTCTCTTCGATACGGCGCACCATGGGCCTTGCCATGCGCAGTACCAGCAGGCCGCCAATGAAGACCACAACAGCTGCGATGCCCAGTGCACTGGCAGCGGCCTTCATGAAAGGCGCATTAACCTCGCGCATATCGAGTTTTGCCACCAGGCCCAGGTCCAGCTCTTTAATCGGCTGGAAGGCGGCCAGCACCTGTTCTCCGCGATAATCGAGGCCGATCATCCAGCTACTTATTCTGGTCGAAGTCTTCCCGGAAAATAGCGATGAAATCCTGCAGCGTGGAAAGCAGTTTGGGGTAAGCCGTAATGTATGCAATGTCCACTGGCATAGTGACGTAGTAGCGGGGCGTATGATGGGGTCTGCGGCCATAGCCCGACTGCATGCCAATGATGTATTTCAGGTTGATATAAGAGCATCTAAGGATGAGGCTGCAGCTTTAAGAGCGAGCAGTAAACAGGCTTTATCAGAAGGGGTGGAATTATACCGTCCGGTTATATCTACCCCGTAAGGAAATACTCGATGGGGAATGGATCTTCCCTGATGTGAAGCCAGTAAAGTGAAGCCTTAAGGCTGGCTAACAATGCAGTTTGCTAAAGTGTTAACCATTTAAATTATAGTAAACGAAAAATAAAAAAATAAAAAAATTTAATTTGGAGTAATCAATATGAAAACACATACCAATTTCTTTGTTGTCTGCCTGGTTGGTTTGCTCTTAGGCGCAACACAACTACAGGCACAGGACGTCTTACCGTTCCCGGAAACGCCGACAGCAAGTACTACGGGTAAAACCCTGGCGGACTCTAAACACCAGTCGCGTAAAACTGAGAGTCACCTGCCAAAAGATGCCCCC
>JASJGW010000112.1:0-9499 GCA_033791305.1 Gammaproteobacteria bacterium
GACGCTCCACGCCATCCAGTGGCAGCAGGAAACGCAGCGCCGCCTCATGGAAATACGGCCGGTTAAAGACCGGCTCGACACATTCGCTCACCGTCAGCGCCGCCACCAGCTTGCGGGTATTGGCATGACAGGCCTGCGCGACGCGCTTCAGGCCTTCGGCACCGAGCAGCGACATATGGATCGTTGCCGCCGTCACCAGCAAGCCCTGATTGGTACAAATATTCGAAGTCGCCTTGGAGCGACGAATATGCTGTTCGCGCGCCTGTAATGTCAGGGTGTAACCGACGCGCTCATCGCGATCAATGGTACGGCCGACAATGCGTCCCGGCATCTGCCGGACATATGCCTTTTTACAGCACATGTAACCAAAGTAGGGACCGCCGCCCATCATGGGCACACCCAGTGGCTGACCCTCACCACAGGCAATATCAGCACCCTTCGTGCCCCATACCCCCGGCGGGTTCAGCAGCGCCATTGAAACCGGATTGGCCACACCGATAACCAGCGCCCCCTGCGCATGCGCCCAGTCCGTCAACATGTCGACTTCTTCGAGAATACCGAAAAAGTTGGGATGCTGGATGACCAGTGCCGCAACATCTTCGCCTTCATACTGTTTAAGGGCATCAGCCAGTGTGTTGCCACCCTCCGGACAGTACGGCACCTCAATCAGTTCGATCTGCTGGTTATTGACAATGGTGTGCGTCGTCTGACGATAGTGCGGGTCTACCGTGGTCGGCACCAGGATACGACGCGACTTCGACTTGCGATTCGCACGCACCGCCATCAATACCGCTTCTGCCAGTCCGGATGCACCGTCATATAATGATGCATTGGACACATCCAGCCCGGTCAACTCCGTCATCATGGTCTGGTATTCGTAGATCAGTTGCAACGTGCCCTGACTGGCCTCTGCCTGGTACGGTGTATAGGCACTGTAAAATTCACCGCGGGTGGTAATCTCCCAGACCGCCGCCGGGATGTGGTGGTCATAGGAACCCGCGCCCATGAAACACAGCGGGCGACCATCAGACTCCGCGCGTTGCATCATCACGCGCGCAATATCCTGCTCGATCAACCCCTCCGGCACACCGGACAATTTGCCCATCCGCAGGGTGGCAGGGATTTCATCGAACAGGTCTTCAACATCCTGGCTGCCGATAGCAGCCAGCATTTCGCGGACATCCGCTTCTGAATGGGGAATAAATGGCATGGCAGTAGCTTAATTTGACTGAATGTAAAAGTTATACCGTGTTAATGGTCTTGCCTAATGATCTTCCGAGGCGAGAAAGCCTTCATAGGCCTCCGCGTCCATCAATGCGCCCATCTCTCCGTCATCAGAGGGTTCCAGACGAAAGATCCAGCCTTCACCATAGGCATCGTTGTTGACGGTCTCCGGACTGTCCGCCAGGTCCTCGTTGACCTCGACAATTTCACCGCCAACCGGTGCATATACGTCGGATGCCGCCTTGACAGATTCCACCACGGCGCAGGCCTCTTCAGCCGTCACCGTCAGGCCGACTTCCGGTACTTCAATAAATACCATGTCACCCAGCTGGTCCTGGGCACTGTCCGAGATACCCACCGTTACCGAGCCATCATCATTAATCCTTGCCCACTCGTGGGATTTCGCATATTTCAGCTCAACAGGTATGTTACTCATGAGTTCCTCACTTGATCAGTCGTTGTGATTGCCTTATTCAAAGTTCTATCTGCGCCTCACCGTTGCGAACAAACGGCGGCTTGACCACGCGTGCCGTCAACAGCTTGCCGCGAATATCTACCTGGCAGGTGTCGCCCGTTGCCTTCGGCACGCGCGCAAATGCGATGGCACGTTGCAGCGTGGGCGAGAAACTGCCACTGGTAATCTCGCCTTCACCCGCACCCGCTGCAACTACCTTCTGGTGATTGCGTAACACACCCTTGCCTTCCAGCAACAGTCCGACCAGCTTCTGCGTCGTCCCTGCCTTGCGTTGCTGCTCCAGTGGCGCACGCCCGATAAAATCACGCTCGGTCGGTTCCCATGCTACAGTCCAGCCCAGCGCTGCCTCCAGGGGACTGGTCGATTCATCCATATCAGTTCCGTACAGGTTCATACCCGCCTCCAGACGCAGGGTATCGCGTGCCCCCAGCCCGGTTGGTTTGACCCCTGCATTGCGCAATTTCTGCCAGAAAGTCACGGCTTCTGTAGCCGGCAAGACAATTTCAAAACCATCTTCCCCGGTATAGCCGGTACGCGCGATAAACCACTCACCATCAAATGCACCAAAAAACGGCTTTAACTCACTGACTGCTGCGCGGGCGGAATCACTCAGCAGCGGCAGTGTTTTAGCACGCGCATGTGGGCCCTGCACGGCAATCATGGCCAGCTCCGGGCGTTCAGTCACCGCCACATCAAATGCTACCGCCTGCTTCTCCAGCCAGGCAATATCCTTGTCATGCGTCCCGGCATTCACCACCATGCGGAAAAAATGGTCCTGCAGGAAATAGATGATCAGGTCATCAATAACACCACCGGACTCATTCAGCATGCAGCTGTATAGTGCCTTGCCACTGTCTTTTAACCGGTCCACATTATTCGCCAGCAGGTAGCGCAGGAATTCGCGGGTGCGGTCACCGGTCAGGTCGACTACCGTCATGTGCGAGACATCGAACATGCCCGCATCCGTGCGCACCTGCTTATGTTCTTCTAGCTGTGAACCGTAGTTAATCGGCATATCCCAGCCGGCAAAATCGACCAGCTTGCCGCCATCCGCAACATGCTCGTCATACAGGGGGGTTTTATTGGCCATGTATTTTTTATCTCGTAAATTTCTGACGATGCCGACTATTTTATAGCCGACTATTTATATTCAATTTATCCCAATAAAAAAGGGCGACGGCAGCCTGCGCTAACCGTCGCCCCTCTGTCCGGTGACCTGAGAGATTAGGCGCATACCGATTGTTGAACGGCCTATCCCCTTCGGTGGGCCGCGATACGACCACTCTCCAGAGTCAACTGCTGCCACGGCCCTTTTGCCTGAGCGTTTCCGAGCGTGTTGCGCCTTCGGCGGTTCCTGGCAGTCCAGGAACTCTCTCCCGCAGCAGCATCATGTTGAGGCGCGAATATACTCCGGCAGGCAGCCGAGTTCCATATTCCAGTCTGATTATGCGGGCACCGGGCAGGGCCGGTGCATTGAGCCATGGCACAGGAAGGCTGTAATAATCTTTATAAGGCCAATCAGATCAACCAGATGAAGGAACTTTCTCAGATGCAGCCGCCAGTGCGGGCAAATCTCCCTCCAGCCCCATGGCGTGACGCATAAACAACTGCCGCAGCCCAGCAGAGTTGTTTACCAGTGACAGTCCAAGATTGCGCACCTGGCTGAGTGGTGACTGTGCATTGCTGAAGGTGCGGTTAAGGGCATCCATGGCTGACATCATGAGCAGATTATCGCCCCGGCGCCAGCGCTCGTAACGACGCAGCACCCGCAGCGCCCCCGGATCCCTGCCGCCCTGCACTGCCGCAACAATCACTTCAGTCAATGTGGCTGCATCCAGCAAACCGAGGTTCACACCCTGCCCGGCCAGCGGGTGAATCGCATGCGCGGCGTCACCAATCAGTGCAGTGCGGGCAATCACGTAATGCTCGGCATGCATGCGTTGCAGCGGCCAGCTCTCGCGTTCACCTGAAGCCACGATACTGCCCAGCCGATAAGCAAATGCCTCGGCAAGTTCCGCGTGAAATGCAGGCTGGTCGAGACTCATAACCCGCTCAGCCTCTGCCGTCGACAGTGTCCAGACAATCGAACTCCAGCCCTCCTGCATCGGTAGAAATGCCAGCGGCCCACCCGGCAGGAAACGCTGCCAGGCCGTATCACGATGCGGCTCTGATGTCTTTACCCGCGCGACCACGCTGCTTTGGCGGTAATCATGGCTGCGTGTCCTGATACCCAGCGCCTCACGCACCGGTGAACGCACACCGTCTGCTGCGACCAGCAGTGACGCCGTCAGACATTGCCCATCCTCCAGCGTCACCGTCACATTCTCATTCTGACTCTCGACAGCCCGGAAACGTGCCGGACAAAACAGGGAGATGTTGTTGTCTGACGCCAACTGCCCTGACAGGCCTGTTTCGATTAGGCGCGGCTCAATGATATGGCCGAGGTACGGCTCACCCAGTTCCGCACAATCAAAGTGCGTAACACCCTCGCCGCAGGCATCCCAAACCTCCATATCACTGAAGGCAAACGCCCCCTGTGCAACGATCGACTCCCACACACCCAGCGAACGGAAGATCCGTTCGGAGGCGCGCGTGATTGCAAAAACCCGTGGATCAGGCTGCTGTTGTTCGACAGGTAACGGCTGTCGCGCTTCAACAACTGCAACGCGCAAACCTGCCTTGCCTAGAGCGCGGGCAGCCGTCGCGCCGACAATGCCTCCACCGATAATAATGATGTCAAACTGGTTCATGATTTCCTATGCAGCTACCGTTACATTTGTTTGATTTTTCCCCCATCTTTCGGGTTATCTCGTCCCTGCTCCCGCTCCCGGGGGGACAGGGACGAACTGATCAGGCACCGTCCATAATCCTTACCATTCCAGCCAAACTCGCTGCAAATCTGTGTGAACACTCAAACAGCAAAGGCCGGATTGATCGACCGATTACCGCCGCTCCCGGCGGGAGAGGCGACGCACGGACCAAGCTTATTCGATAGTCCTTTACAACGGTAATCCACGTGCCAGTTTTGGCGTGCGCCCCGAGCGTCCCATGGTCATTCGTGTTAACCAGCGCTTTGCAGGTGGCAACAGGTCAAGCGCCAGCAGTCCGGCAGAACGCACCATGCCCAGTGCGGGCAGCGGCAGGGTAAATAACCGTGCCAGCCCGTCCGTAAACACCATGACATTCTGATGATCGCGATGACGCCACTCGCCATAGCGGTTCAGTACCATCAGTGAACCGGGGTCCTCACCTGCCTGCAGGGCATCCACCAGCACCTCTGCCAGCACGGCAACATCGCGTGCACCCAGGTTAAACCCCTGCCCGGCCACCGGGTGCAGGGTGTGCACGGCATTACCCACCAGTGCCAGCCGTTCACGTACCGATTCCCTTGCCTGTACCAGACGCAATGGCCATGCCTGCCGCCGGCCCACTTGCTCCAGACGCCCCAGCCGGTAACCGAAACGTTCCTGCAACCGTGCCAGGAAATCCGTGTTATCCAGCGCCATGATTGACTCGGCCTGCTCCGATGTGACAGTCCACACCACGGCACAACGCTGCCCGGTCATGGGTAACAGGGCCATGGGCCCGGTGTCCGTAAAGCGTTCATAGGCGATATTGTTGTGTGGCAATTGCGGCGTGATATTGGTGATGATGGCCGTCTGGCCATAATCGCGCTCGGTATGCCCGATGCCAAACTGTTCGCGCATGAATGAATCTGCACCGTCGGCCGCAACAATCAGGCGGGTATCCAGATTCACGGCAACACCATCACAGGCGAGATCCAGCCGCACACCGTCATCCGCCCGGTGTACCGCTGTCACTGTCGCCGGACACCATCTGTCCACAGCCTCCGTACGGGCGACTGCCTCGCCCAGTACCTGGCCGATCACCCGTGCCGGCACGACATAGCCAATCGCCGGCAGTCCTTCATCTGCGCGGTCCATGCGCGCCATCCCGAAATGCCCGCGATCCGAAACATGTATCTGGTGAATGGGAGTGGCCTCAGGCGCAAGCTGGTCCCACAACTGCAGGCCAGTAAATATTTTTTTGGTCCCGTACGCCAGTGCAATGGCACGGTCATCATAGCCAGCCTCACTGCGCACCGCTGACTGCACCGCTTCGACCATGGCAATACGCAGCCCCCGGCCGGACAGGGCACAGGCCAGGCTGGCACCGACCATGCCTCCGCCGACGATAACGACGTCATATTGCTGCATGTTTAATGTACCTCGCCACTAGCCTGCAACACCCGCCGCCATCAGAGACTCGATTTCTGCAACTGTTCGGGGCACGGCATTGCTCAGTATTTCCGGTTCATCCTTTGTCACCAGCACATCGTCCTCGATGCGGATGCCGATATCCCACCATTTTCTTGCCACACCACGACTACCCGCCGGGATATACAAACCCGGCTCAACCGTCAGCACCATGCCCGGCTCCAGTTCTCGCCAGACATCACCTACCTTATAGTCGCCGACATCATGAACATCCATGCCCAGCCAGTGACCGGTACGGTGCATATAAAAACGCCGGTAGGCTTCCTCTTTGATCAATTTAGCCTGGCTGCCCTTGAGGATGCCCAGCTTGATCAGTCCACGCGTCATAACCCTGACAGCAGCGGTGTGTGGTGCATTCCAGTGATTACCCGGCCGCACCTTTTGGATAGCCGCTGCCTGCGCAGCCAGCACAACCTCGTATAGCGCCTGTTGTGGCGCACTGAAACGCCCATTCACGGGGAAGGTACGGGTCACGTCGGAGGCATAGCAGTCATATTCGGAACCTGCATCAATGAGCAACAGATCGCCATCATTGAGCACGGCACTGTTATCGATGTAGTGCAAAACACAGCCATTGGCACCACCGCCAACAATACTTGAATAGGCCGGCACCATGCCTGCGCACCGGAATTCATGCAACAACTCCGCCTCGATTTCATATTCATGCATCCCCGGCTGACAGGCCTGCATGGCGCGCCGGTGGGCCCGACAGGCAACTTTTGCAGCCGCCCGCATCACCCGGATCTCGGACCGACTCTTGTACAGGCGCATGTCATGCAGCAGGTGTTCCAGTGACACAAACTTGTCCGGGGTACGCATCCCGGTACGTGCGCCTTCCCTGAGACGGTTAACCCACTCCATCACCCGCCGGTCAAATTCCGGCCGGGAACCCATGGTATAGAAGACCCGCTCACAGCTTTCCATCAGGCCGGGAAGAATCTCGTCAATATCGCTGATCGGAAAGGCATCGTCGGCATTGAACGCTTCGACGGCCCCGGCCGTGCCGATACGACGCCCGGTCCATGTTTCCATTTCAGGATCGCGTTCACGACAAAACAACAGGTATTCCCCGTGTGGACGTCTGGGAATCAGTACTGCAATCGCTTCCGGTTCGTGCAGCCCGGTCAGATAATAAAAATCACTATCTGGCCGAAACGGAAATTCCACATCACGATTGCGCAGCTGCTCGGTCGCAGTCGGAATAATAGCAATCGAGCCCTTGCCCATCATGCGCATCAGCTGTTTTCTGCGGCGGCTGAATTCCTTTTGCGTAATCATAACGGCTCCTGATACGGGGCAAGAAACAAGGTGTACATATCCGTCACACCACAATAACTATTGCAGGCGTGCTGTCGGCACCGGCTGCAGCTCTTCGTATAACAGCAACACACCCATGCGTACATATTCCACAATCTCCATATAGGCTGTCTCATCAGACTCATCCATCATGTCATAGTCAAAGCGCGCATGGGATATCTCATAAAGATCCTTCATCACTTCACTGACACTGTCCTGCAGTGCATCATCTTCACGGAACCCTCCAAGGGCCAGTCCGTAAAGAAATCCTGCACACCATTGACTCAATGTCTCGGTACGCAGCGACAACGGCACATCATCAGGCGGCAACAACAACCCGAATCCAAACGCATCATCATTAAACTGCCGCAAGAGTTCTGACTGCACTGTTAGCAGCATGTCGCCACAGTCACTGGCTGCGGCACTCAGGGTATTATCTTCACCCAGCAAATACTCCAGCCAGAGACCTGGCGACGTTTTGCCAGCGGCGCAGATTGTGCCGCTCAACATACCATGTGCTTCACTGGCACTGCTGTCCGCACCGGCTGACTGCAGCATCTGCGCCAGCTCCTCATAGTGTGTTATGTTCGGCAAAACAAGTCCTCTCGATCAATGCCTGTAAAGGCTGTATTACCAGCACCTTGCAACAGCCCGGAAACCGATTATCGCACACTCAACAGCCGACTTCGTGACAGAAAGCCCCGCACACAGCAGTACACCGGCATTGACCGGGTCGTGTAACCGCACTATATTGGCGCCATGACAGAAGAAAACACACTCATAATGACCGAACCGGAACTCGTCCGCCTGGAAGAACAGGTGAACAACCTGCTGAGACTACTCGACCGTCTCACTAAAGAAAATCGTTCCTTGCGCACACAGCAGGAGTCACTGGCAACCGAACGTGCCGGCCTGCTGGAGAAGCATGATCAGGTCCGTAATCGTGTCGACGCGATCGTGACACGCCTCAAGTCACTGGAGACAGGCATATGAGCAAGGACTCCAATGCCGTCAAGATCATGATCCTCGACAAGGAGTACCTGGTATCCTGCCCGGATGACGAAAAAGAGGCACTCGACGCGTCGGTGCGGCACCTCAGCGAGAAAATGTCAGAAATTCGCAGTCGCGGCAAAGTCGTTGGCATTGACCGGATTGCGGTGATGGCAGGATTGAATCTGGCACATGAAGCTATCCAGTCAGGTTCGGCTGTTAGCAACAGCGAAAATTTGACCGGTGCCCGGCTCAGGGAACTGAATACACGGATTGAAGATGCACTTGCCAGTTACCGGCAAGCAGAGATGAACTGACTTTGAAGGACTGATTAAATTTGGGCATCCCCTGCTGTATGCGATAGCGGCTTAGATCTCCTTGAGCCTAATCTCCAATCCAGGGGACTTTATGTGGTACCGGTGTGCATGTCCGTCATGTGCGGAAAGCCTGAAGGCGCCTCTGCTGTCCCCCTCTTGAACCTCTGGTTCAGGGGCAACAGTTGCAACGGTACAAGCGGAGGATGCCCTCCTGAATTTTCACCCGCTTCTCTTTGACCCTTGATGACCAGCCGCACACTGCGCCAGACCATCCGTCAGCAGCGACAAGCACTCACACGCAGTGAAGCAGCAACATGTGCCGAACAATTGGCGCAGCAAGCCCGCACGCATCCCCTCATACTACGCAGCCACCGAATCGCAGCCTATCTTGCATCTGATGGTGAAATAGACCCCGCGCTACTACTGCAAGCCCTCTGGGCTGCGAACAAACAGGTGTACTTGCCGGTATTGGTTCCATTCTCTCCAAAAAAGCTCTGGTTTGCCCGCTTCAATCCCGATGACCTCCTTGCCTATAACCGTTTCGGGATTCCAGAGCCGGTACGACGCCACCTGATAAAACCATCAGCACTTGATCTGGTGTTAACGCCGCTGGTTGCCTTCGATACCTCAGGGCATCGCATCGGCATGGGTGGTGGTTTTTATGATCGTACTTTCGCATTTCTTCAGCAGCGACAATACTGGCACAAACCAAACCTGCTCGGGCTTGCCTATGAATTCCAGAAACAGACAACCATCAAACCAAACAGCTGGGATGTACCACTGAATGCAATCGCGACTGAAACACATATCTATGAAGACCTGTAATCACGAACAAGGTACCCGGGCTGAAATTACACAATCGTAGCAACAACCAGCAGCTGTTTTTGTATCTTTTTAACAACACAAACAGACCGTCTTAC
>JASJGW010000113.1:0-2710 GCA_033791305.1 Gammaproteobacteria bacterium
CAACGCCTGATTTCGGCGACAGCGAGGCGGGATTCGCACTGGAAGACCTGGCCTCCGGTCTGGCGACCAGCCGCCTGGCGGTGCAGACACCCCGGCCAACGCGCGAAACGATCAGCTTCATGACAGGGGGTGAGGCGCACGCGGCCGATCTCTACCAGTCACCGCAGGGCGCGCGTGCCGGCATTGTCCTGGTACCCGGCGTGGCGGCCCGCGGCAGAAGGGATACACGGGTAGTTGCCATTGCCAATACTCTCGCACGCCTGGACTTCACGGTGCTGGTACCGGACATGCCCGGGGTGCGACGTTACCGGATGCGCACAAGTGATGTACGTGAGGTGGCAGACACCTTCGAATGGCTGGCGTCCCGTCCGGCGCTTGCACCACCGGGACATATCGGCATCGCCGGCTTCAGCTATGGTGTCGGCCCGGTACTGCTGGCCGCGCTGCAGCCCGATATCCGCGAGCGGGTGCGCTTCGTGCTGGCGGTTGGTGGTTATTATTCACTGAAAAATGTTGTCACCTACCTCACCACCGGTTATTACCGTGTCGATCAGCCCGCCGGCACGGCGGCGTCAGCAACGAACCACCTGTCACCCCACCCGTACAGCGAGGCAGCCTTCATCCGCTCGAATCTGGATCTCCTGGAACGTCCGGTGGACCGCGGTTTCTTTCGGGACTATGCGTCGCATATCACCGGTAACCGCATGGACGAGGACGAACCGGTACCCGCCTACCTGGCGCCAGATGCGCAGGCATTCTATGACCTGCTCAGCAATCATCTCCCTGCGCAAGTTCCCGCCCTGCTGGACAAGCTTTCCCCGCGTATGCGCACTGAACTGGAAGGCATCAATCCGGCGGCCCATGAACTTTCACGGTTACGGGCCGATGTTATCCTGCTGCATGGGCGTGGTGACAAGCTGATTCCCTTTACCGAAAGTATCGCACTGGCGGGTGCTCTCCCGGCGAGCCAGGTGCAGCTGTTTCTCATTGATGGTCTCGCCCATGTGAATTTCAGACCAAAGGCGCATGATGTACCGCAACTACTTGGCGCCATGGAAGCACTGCTTGCAGAACGCATGCCACTATAAGGTGTCACAAAAACCGGGGTCAGAACACAATCTTCTCTACTATCGGAACCAGCTGTAATCTGATCCCATTGCTACTCTTTAGCCCCCGCCGATTGAAATTGCGCCCCAATGAGTGTTTGATACACCGAATGTGGACTCGACCCGTCTGCTGATATCGGGCCCGGGTCGATGGGACACTTCACACTATGGATGTAACACATGGGTTGGGAAGCTTGGCTGACATTGGCCGTAGTGGCGGGTTGTTTCGCCATGATGGCATTCACCTGGGTCTCACCCGACATCATCATGTCGGGCGGGCTAACCCTGTTGCTGGTGTCCGGCGTGCTGTTGCCCGCGGAGGCGTTAGCCGGGTTCGCCAATCAGGGCATGCTGACCGTGGCCGTGCTCTATGTCGTGGTCAGCGGCCTGACCGAAACAGGAGCCGTAAGCTGGGTCGTGCAGCATATCCTGGGCCGGCCACGCACCACACGTCAGGCTCAGTCACGCTTGATGGTACCAGCCGCCGTTCTGAGTGCCTTTCTCAACAACACGCCAGTGGTGGCCGTGTTCGTGCCTGCGGTCAAGGTGTGGGCTCGGCGCAATAACCTGAATCTCTCCAAACTGCTGATACCACTGAGTTACGCGAGTATCGCCGGCGGCACCTGCACCCTGATCGGCACCAGTACCAACCTGGTGGTTAACGGCCTGCTGGTGGATCAAGTCGATTCACCCGGTCTGAGTATGTTCGATCTGGCCTGGATCGGTTTGCCCATCGCAGTGAGTGTATTCATATTCGTGTTCATGTTCAGTGATCGACTATTACCCGATCGTGAGGAACCGCTGATACACGGCAACGGCATACGCGAATACACGGCAGAGATGATGGTAGAAGCTGGCAGCCCGCTGCAAGGCTGTAGCATCGAGAAAGCCGGACTACGTTGCTTGCCCAGCCTGTTTCTGGCCGAGATTGAACGCAACGGCGCCATCCTGCCGGCTGTGGAACCGCGTGAACGTCTGGAGGCCAATGACCGGCTCATTTTTGTTGGCGCTATCGAATCGGTGGTCGATCTGCATCGCATTCGTGGCCTGGTGCCCGCGACCAACCAGGTGATGAAACTGGAAGGGGCACGCAAGGACCGCAGTTTTTTCGAGGCGGTGGTATCGAGCACCTGCCCGCTGGTGGGCAAGAGCGTCAAAGAGGGCAGCTTCCGCACTCGTTATCATGCCGTCATCATCGCCCTGGCCCGCAATGGCGAACGCCTGCACGGTAAAATCGGCGATATGGTACTGCGTGCGGGTGATACCCTGCTGCTCGAGGCGCGGCCCAATTTCATTGACCAGCAAGGCCGGTCGCGGGACTTTTTACTGGTGAGCGAGGTCGGCGGGTTTCATCCGCCCAATCACAAAGGTGCCCCTGTGGCGCTGGGCATTACCATCGGCATGGTGGTACTGGCGGCGAGTGGACTGTTGAGCATGTTGGAAGCGGCACTGGTGGCCGCTGGCCTGATGATCGCCTCGGGCTGTACCAGTGGACAGGTGGCACGACAGGCGCCGGATTGGCAGGTGCTTGTGGTTATCGCTACCTCGTTCGGCGTCGGCGCAGCGTTACAAAAGAGCGGCGCAGCAGGGGTACTGGCAGATGG
>JASJGW010000114.1:0-3735 GCA_033791305.1 Gammaproteobacteria bacterium
CCTGGCACCGGGCAAGAATGGACACAGCCGGTATCGATCCGGGTGGTTCTGTGTCGCTGGAAGGCCTGCGCCGTCTGCCTACCATGGATAAACAGGATGCCCTTGTCCACGGAGATCAAATGGTATGGCACGGTGTTCCCGGTGGCACGTTCAAATATAATACCGGTGGATCCAGCGGTCAGCCACTGATCTTCTACTATGGTCGGCGACGACAGGCCTCTGATGCTGCAGGCCGCATGCGGGCACGGCGCTGGTGGGGAGTGGAACCCGGCGATCGGGAAGTCTACCTGTGGGGCGCGCCGGTGGAACTCGACAAGACTGACCGGATCAAGACGCTGCGTGATCGCCTGATTAACCAACTGGTGCTGAATGCCTTTGAAATGTCGCCTGCCGGAATGGATGAGTATGTGCAAGCTATCCAGGCCTTCCAGCCACACTGCATCTATGGCTATGCAAGTTCATTGGCATTACTTGCAGCCCATCTTCTCGACCGAAAAATTCAGCTTCGATTACCAAAATTGAAGGTTGTGTGTACCACTGGGGAGCCACTGTTCGACTATCAGCGGAAGCTGATCGGTAAGGCTTTCGGGGCACCGGTGGCGAATGAATTCGGTAGCCGTGATATTGGCTTTAGCGCCCACGAAACGCCGGAAGGGCAGATGCTGCTGATGAGCGAGAGCATCATCCTGGAGGTGCTGGACGAGCAGGGTCAGCCGGTATCTCCGGGTGAAACCGGAGAGGCGGTCATGACCGCACTGGAATCTTTTGCCCAGCCCTTTATACGCTACCGTACCGGAGATATGGTGCGCATGGCGGACGAATCCTGCCGGGCGGGACGCGGGCTGGATGTTATTGCCGAGGTGCTGGGTCGAAGTACGGATTTTGTCGTGCGGGCAGATGGCACCATCATGCATGCGCTGGCGGTAATCTATGTGCTGCGCGCGGTGGCAGGGGTAGGAGAGTTCAAGATTGTGCAGCATTCATTACATGAGTTCGAGGTCCTGGTGGTGCCTAATGCCAGTTGGCAGGAGCCTGGCCGTGTGGAGATCGAAACGGGATTGCATAAACGCCTGGGGGACGATATCCAAATTGATCTACGGCTGGTTGAATCCATTCCGGCAGAGGCATCCGGCAAGCATCGCTATGTGGTTAGTCGGGTGTCCCTGTCGGATGACCTTAAGGCGGCTACCCAGGTGCCGATTACCTAGTCAAACTCGAACTGACTACGATGGATATCACTAAATTTGCCTCCCTTCCGTTTCGCTACCGTCCCTGGCAACCAAGCCATGCACGGCTTATTGTAGGGGATCTGTTCAAGCGGGCATCAGAGTCCCGGCAGGAACATGAGGTCCATTTGCGGGGCGCCATTGACTGGCTGTGCCGTGCCCAGGACGTCAGAAATGGAGAGTCTGATGCCGGCGGTGTGTCAGCCGGCTGGAGTTTTGAGGATGGCTGGTTGCCCAGTTACCCGGAAACCACGGGTTATATTATCGAAACCTTTCTTGCCGCGGCGACCATCCTGGAACAGCCGCAATTGATTGAACGTGCCGGCCGCATGATTGATTGGGAGCTGTCAATTCAGCTCCCTGACGGTGCCTTCCCCGGTCACTTTGGAGAGGCGGGCAGTCAGCCGGTAATCTTCAATACCGGCCAGATCATGCACGGAATGGTAGCCGGCTATACGCAGCTGGGACGGGAGGAATGTCTGGAGGCTGCAGTTCATGCTGGTCATTGGCTCGGACAACAGCAGGATGACGATGGTTGCTGGTACAGATTTGAGCACAACGATGTGCCCCATGTGTACAACACGCGGGCCACCTGGGCGCTGTTGGCAACGGGATTGCTGGCCGGGGAAGCAGGACTGGTGGCAAGTGCGAAGCATAATCTGGAATGGGCGCTGACTCAGCAGACAGCGAGCGGATGGTTCGCTTCCAACGCCTTTATTCCGGAGCGTTCGCCTTTTACCCATACCATTGCTTATGCCATCCGGGGATTTATGGAATCAGGGGTGCTACTTGGCGAAGATCGTTACCTGCAGGTTGCCTTGACAGCCGCCCGCGCGATGGCGAATGTTCAGCGGCAGGACGGCTGGTTGGCAGGTACCTACAAGGATGGCTGGGTTGCGGATGCCGGTTACTGCTGTCTCACGGGGCTTGCGCAGATGAGTCTGAACTGGACACGGCTCGCCCAGATTACCGGTGAGGAAGGCTTGCGAGATCGGGCGAGGGCGGGTCTGGACTATCTGAAAACCACGCAGAAACTGGCGGCGCCTGACTCTGCAGTACGTGGTGGTATCGCCGGGTCCTCACCTATATGGGGCGACTATTCCCGGTTTGAATATCCAAATTGGGCCGCAAAGTTCTTTTCCGACGCACTGATGATGGATATGACAGACAGGTCAGTGCCGCCAGTACCGCAGCTTCGAAGTTCAGAAAGCCATGGATAAACTCAGAATCCTGGTTCTTTGCGGTCGTTCGCCCCGACACCTTTACGTCGCCAACGCCTTGTGTGAAGCTGCGGAAGTCCTTGCCATTGTGCAGGAAACTGGCGGTGAGTGGAATGCGCGCAAGGTCTTCAAAACCTTGCGGCCAGACAACTTTTTCCGCAAGGTGTGGCGCTGGTTGCGGGACCGCCGGCGTTACACAGGTAATCGTGAGGCCCTGTTTTTCTTCGCTGATGGGGAACCCGTACTTGACCAGCCGGAACTGGTAAAAGAGGTAACTCATATCAATCACCCGGATGTAATTCGACTGGCCGACGAACTTGATCCTGATCTTGTCGCTGTTTTCGGAACATCATTGATACGCGGCGATCTGCTGCAAAGAGGGCGACTGGGTATTGTCAATCTGCACGGTGGGCTTTCACCCGAGTATCGAGGTGCTGATTGCACTTTCTGGGCACTCTACAATGCCGAGCCGGAAAAGATTGGATGTACGCTGCATTACATTGATGCCGGTATTGACACGGGTCGTCTGATTGCACATGTAAGCCCTGAAATCACCCCGGATGATGATGAATTGATGCTCTTCTGGCGCAGTGTGAAGGACAGTGCTCAGGTCTACGCGGAATTGATTCACAAGCTGGAAAAGGGTGAATCACCGGGTGTGGTACAGCCCGGTAAAGGCCGGTTGTACCAGGTCAAACAGCGCGGTCTGCGTCAGGAACTTGCGGTTGAGCGCAGGTTGCGAGCGGGTATGTTGTGCGATTTGAATCTGGGGCTGAGAGTCCGATGGTTTCCGGCAGACTAGCAACTTGCCTGATACGGGAAGAACCCCGGTGTGCAGCAGGAAAGGTATGTCCTTCCGCCAATGAATTCACACCATTTCTTTCGTTAATACTGTCTTGCAACCTCGCTTTGCGAACGACATCCTGTTAGGAAAGGTTGCGGAATTATGCGCGATATCGCATTAACACTCATATTTTTCAGCTTCCTGATCTTCGTGTTCACCAGGCCGTATGTGGGTATTTATATATGGACCTGGCTTGGGTTGATGAATCCCCATCGTTTGACCTATGGCTTTGCCTTCAGCTTTCCTTTTGCCCAGATTGCTGCCATTGTGACACTGATTGCGCTGATTGCTTCGAAGGAGCCCAAGCGAATTCCCTGGACCCGGGAAACAGTGCTATTGCTGATTTTTACCCTGTGGATGCTGGTTACAACTTTTTTCTCCTTCTTTCCTGATCCTGCGTGGGAAAAGTGGGGCACGGTCTGGAAGATTATATTGATGATTTATA
>JASJGW010000115.1:0-5344 GCA_033791305.1 Gammaproteobacteria bacterium
CGAATACTGCATCCCGACCGGGTAGCGTACCTCCTCGACCGGTGCCACGTGGAAGGACTTCGAACCGGTCAGCTGGATGGAAATCACGTCCTCGGTATCATAATGGCACGCGGCCCCGTCGCCCGGCGGCGAGGCAAATGCACCGATGCGGGCCGTCCCCGGCGGGATGCCCAGGTTGCGCTCCAGCGCCTGCAACACCAGCGGGCTTTTCGGCAGGCACGGCTGGACATTGTCCAGGTAAACGGTAAGACCCATATTAAAGAGTGTCTTGGGGCAACCGTTCTCGGCAGGCACCATGAACGGGCTGTGACGACCACGGGTGAACAGCACCCGGCCGTGGTAGTGCTCTGACAGGCTCTCAATGTCGCGCAGCACCTTGGAACAAAACATCCCCGGCAACCGGTCCAGGTTGCCGTGGCTTGCATAGACCCGCTCGGGCCAGTACTCGGCAAAGAACTGCTCCGCAGTCAGCGGCGCGATGAATGATTCCAGCACTGTTTGCCCTTTTTTCATCAACAGATGGTCACCATTTCAGTTGCTGCGCAGTCATTGCCCGAGCAAGACACATCAACAGGGTCTCAAACTGTCGACGCCGCCGTGATCGCAACGCAGACGGGTGAGTTTATCAGGATATTTATGCCGCAGGGCGGAAATGCAGCAATGTAGCGAACCTGCCTGCCCATATAACACCCAAGGATCATGCCAGTGATTGCAAGCCACCGAAAATCCGTGTGAGCCCTGACCGCCAGTGGTCTGTCCCGGATTGTCCTGATAAAGAAAGAAGCTTAATAATATTCATACCGCCCTGGCAGTCGTTAGGTACTTCAGGACTGCAACCACCTCTTCCGGCGTTTTGGCCCAGGCCATCGCAGCCGCATCCACCTCTTTCAGTGGATGAATAATATCTTCGTCATGCAAAGTGACATAGGGTTTGCCAAGCGCCGCACACAAGCCAGCCTCAAATGCCGCATTCCATTGTTTATATTTGTCACCAAAACGCACGACCACCAGATCACAATTCTCAAGCAGCGTTTTTGTACGTATACCGTTCACTTTGGACGATTTGTGATCACGCCAGTAATGATCTCCTTCCGCACCCAGCACATCACCCGCCGCATCACTCGCTTCGTGATCAGTTACTGCAGATGTAAAAACCACAGGCAGGTTATTGGCTTCTGCACCCTGCATAATTTGCTGGCGCCAGTCGGTATGTATTTCGCCGGATAAATAAACTGTCCAATTCATTGTTGTTACCTTTTTTACATGATTTTAAGGTTTTAAAATAAAACACCCTGGGCTCACTCCCGTGGATGGAAAGTTTACCTCAAGATGGGCACGCTGGAATATTCCGTGGTCAGTTTACTTGATTCCGGTTCTTAACAAAGCACAGCTAATCAATAGACTGTCCCCCGTGACCCGTGCACGGTATCCTCTACCCGAGTAACCGATCGTTACAAGCACATGATACGCCCTCAACAGACACATCGCTGGATCGCCCACATGGATCTGGACGCATTCTTCACCAGCTGCGAACAGCAGGAACACCCCGAGTACCAGGGTCGTCCAGTCGTCGTTGGTGCGCTCCCCGGCCATCGTGGTGTGGTCGCAGCCGCGTCGTATGAAGCACGCGCATTTGGCATCCGCTCTGCCATGCCGATTTCCGAGGCCAGCCGGCGCTGCCCGGATGCCGTGTTTCTGCGTCCCGACATGGAGAAGTACCGCCGGGTCTCGCGGCAGATCTTTCAGATCCTTGAAACCATGGCGCCCGCCGTGGAGGTCGCCTCGATCGACGAGGCCTACCTGGATGTGAGCGGGCTCAAGAAGCTGCTGGGTACGCCAGCGGCAATCGGGCGCAACATCAAACACCGCATCTTCACCGCTACAGGACTGACTGTCTCGGTAGGTATCGGACCGAACCGGCTGATTGCGAAACTCGGCTCGGAATACCACAAACCGGACGGTCTGACGGTGGTATACCCGGAACAGGTCCTTGATTTCCTGGCACCTATGCCGGTTGCCAACCTGCGGGGGCTGGGGCGTCAGACACAGAAGATCTTCTACCGTCTCGGAATCAGGACCGTGGAGCAGCTGCGCACCGTCCCGCGACCACGGCTGGAGCAACACCTGGGAAAGAAGGCCGCGGCGAGCTTTCATAACCAGGCCTTTGGCATCGCCTCGGACCAGGTCGTGCCAGGACTGTGCCGCAAGAGTATTTCGAAAGAGACGACCTTCGAGACGGATGTCCGGGATAACGCCGTCCTGCACGATGCACTGCGCAGGCTGGCGGCAGAGGTGGCAAGCACTGCACGCCGGGAGGGTTTATCGGGTGCCGTCGTGAAGCTGAAGATCCGCTTCGAGGGATTCGAGACACACACGCGGCAATACAAGCGGACAGCGCCGACCTGTGATGAACGCGCAATACTGAAAACCGCATGGCAGCTTTTCCTCGGCGGCAAGCTGCCGAAAAAGCCGGTTCGACTCATTGGTGTGGGCATCAGTGGCTGGGAGAAGGACCAGCCGGCGCAGGCGGACCTGTTCGAGCAACCCGAACAGCAACAAGACAACCGGCAACTGCTGCAGACGATCGATGCTGTTACCGAGAAATTCGGCAAGCACATGCTGCAGGTAGGCCTGTCCCGCAAGACCGGTAAATAGGCCAACAACCTGGGTATTCCCTCCCGCTTCCCCCGCCCTACCCCCTTGCCGGTCACCACCGGCCGGTTGTTTTGCCGGGGGTGAAACACCAGCCAGGGCGCGCCATGCGCATCGAAAACAACATGTAAGCCATTGATACAAGGGGGGGTGCACACAGTGCTCCCTGCAAACATTGCCATACCCGTACCCCAAGATTTTGCGAATTAATCAGCACTTCTCTAGACTCATAAGTATGTGTAAGCGCGATGCAAAATCCTGCTGTGGCCTCCTGCTGCTGACTCTGCTGTTGAGCGCGTGTGCCTCACAGGTCCCGCAGAGCATCAGGGAAGCGCCCGCCGACAACCCCTCGCTGGAGCAGGTGCGGATACATGCGGCCGCATACCCGGGGCGACCGGTGCGCTGGGGCGGCACGATCATCGAAACCGGGAACCGGGAAGCCACCACACTGCTTACTGTGCTGGAGCGGCCCCTGTACACGGGCGGGGAACCGAAGTTTACCGATGACAGCGCCGGGCGATTCATCGCCATTGTGCCCGAATTCCTCGACCCGCAGGTCTATGCCCCCGATCGGCAGGTCACCGTCACCGGCTCATTACTGCGCACCGAAACCGGCAAGGTGGGGGAATATCCCTATACCTACCCCGTCATTCAGGCGGATGCCTGGTACCTGTGGCCCGAGAAAACCCTACAACCCTACGGCTACCCGTATCCCTGGTGGCATGATCACTGGTATTACGACCCCTGGTATCCGTACGGATACCCTTACCCCTACCGCTACCGACGTTGAATCGGACAGAAATTCCGGAAATTCCGGTGACAGCTTAATTTTTACTTTTTCTTACCTGAAAACGGACCAATAAATCTCTCCCCTTTTTCTGCTACCCGGGCGGTGCCGGCTGACTGCGACCAGCCTGGTCCAGCAGCGGTACCAGTTCTTCCCAGACGCGGTCCCGGATGAGCGGCTGGGCAGTGGCGTTGGGGTGAATACCGTCCGACTGCATCAGATTCTGCTCGGTACCGATTCCTTCTACCAGCGAAGGCAGCAGGGCGACATCGTGTTCCCGGGCGAGTTCCTGGTAGATGGCCTGGAACCTTTCTGTATAGCGGGGGCCATAGTTAGGTGGCAACTGCACACCGATGAGCAACAGCTGCGCGCCTGCCTCCTGCACGCTGGAAATCATGGCGGCCAGATTGCCTTTCAACGCCATAAGTGACAGGCCACGCAGGCCATCGTTTCCACCGAGCTCCAGCAACACCACCGCCGGCCCATGGCTGGCGAGGCCCTGGGGCAGCCGGGCGCGGGCGTTAGCGGTGGTATCGCCGCTGATGCTGGCATTGACGATCTGATAGGGATAATTTCTGGTATCGAGGCGTTCCTGCAGCAGGGAAACCCATCCCTGTTCTACCGGAATGCCGTAGGCGGCGCTGAGACTGTCGCCGACAATCAGTATGATGTCGGCAGACGCCATACCCGGCAGGGTCAGAAACAACAGGAGCAGGATTCGGTTCATCATGTCTGGAACAAAGCATAGCACTATGATTGCCGCCCGTAACTTGAGTAAACGCGTGACTACGGCCGCCGGCCCGCTGGACATCCTCACGGACATCGGTCTGGAGATCCAGGCACGCGAGACCGTCGCCATTGTCGGTGTTTCCGGGTCCGGCAAGTCGACCCTGCTGGGACTGCTTGCCGGGCTGGACCTGCCATCTGCCGGCGAGGTATTTTTGTCCCGCCACCGGCTCAACGACCTGGATGAAGATGGCCGGGCACGGGTGCGCGGCGAGTTAGTGGGTTTCGTATTCCAGTCCTTTCAGCTGCTACCCGGCTTAACGGCGCTCGAAAACGTCATGTTGCCACTGGAATTGAGCGGCGACCAGGATTCACGCGACCAGGCCACGGAATTATTGAGCCGCGTGGGGCTGGCAGAACGCCTGCAGCATTACCCGAAGCAACTCTCCGGCGGTGAGCAGCAGCGGGTGGCCATTGCACGGGCCTTCGCCACCGAACCGGCCATCCTGTTTGCCGATGAGCCGACCGGTAATCTCGACAAGGTGACCGGTGAACGGGTCATTGATTTGTTATTCAGCCTCAACCGGGACAAGGGCACCACACTGGTGCTCGTAACCCATGATGAACAGGTGGCCGGGCGTTGTGAGCGACTGATCCGTCTGGAATCCGGCCGGGTCGTCGCCGATGTGAAAGCGGTGTCCCGGGCATGATCCGCTGGCGCCTGGCCATGCGGCTGCTGCTGCGTAACTGGCGGTCTGGAGAACAACGTATCCTGGTGGCGGCCCTGGTCATCGCGGTGGCGGCCAGCACAGCCATCGGCTTCTTCACCGATCGGCTGGGCCGGGGAATGGCAAACCAGTCGGCGGACTTTCTCGGTGCCGACCTGGCCCTGATCAGCCCGCGCCCCGTGGACGCTGCCTGGCTCAGTAAGGCCCGAGAGAGTGGCCTGCAGGCCATCAAGACCCTCGAATTCACCAGTATGGTCGCCGGCGGCGACGCGTTGCTGCTTTCCAGTGTGAAGGCGGTGCAGGACGGCTTCCCCCTGCGTGGCAGCTTGCGGACGGCACCCGCCCCATTCGCCGCCGACACTGCAATAGCAACACTGCCCCGGCCCGGCGAGGCATGGGTGGCGCCACGCCTGCTCACAGGCCTCGGCCTGCAGGTGGGCGATGCCGTGGA
>JASJGW010000116.1:0-12087 GCA_033791305.1 Gammaproteobacteria bacterium
CGCTCCGCCGTGGCAGTACGGATACCCAGGTTCTGCACGACTTCCGGCGCAATGGTTACATTGCTGCCGTCACCGGCCACATCAGCATACACCGGAAGCAGGTCCATACCCATGGGGGACTTGCCCGGTTTGGCACGCCGGTAGTTGGCGTCCATGGGCGCGACCCAGTAAAGGACCTCCCTGTCATCGTCTGCCGCAGGTGCGACGGTCGGCAATAGCAGCACGGTGATAAGTGAATTCCAGAGCAGGGTTTTCAGTGACAGGGTGTTCATAGGTTTTCTCCGGCGAGGTACAGCAGGCTGGCCAGTGCTATGGTGCGATCGACGCGAATACGCAGGTCAGCCAGGCGCACATCCAGGTCGGTAATGCGTGCGCGCATCAGTGTGGTGAACTCGGTTACACCGCTCTGGTAGGCATTCAGTGATGCCTGTGCATTGGCAGTGGATGCCTGCAGCAGTTGTGACTTGTAGAGCGCGGCGCGTTCCTCCAGCCGCTGCCAGTTGGCATAGTCCGTATCCAGCTGCCGCTTCAGTTCGCGCAACTTGTCATCACGACCCAGTTGTACTGACGAGGCTTGCTGGATACTGGCAGACAGGCGTTTGTCCTGGCGGTTTTTCGTGAACAGCGGGATGTCTACAGTGAGCATGGCGGCCATCATGTCGGAACGGTCATCGCCATCCGGGTCCTCACCAAAGCGCTTGCGGTATTCCAGTCCTGCACTCCAGCCAGGTTTGTATTGTTCGCGGGCAATCCGGATGGACTGGTTCTCCGCTTCCAGCCTTGCTGTTTCGATACGGATGGCCGGATGTTCGGGGAGTGCGGTCTCAATCTGTTCCCTTGAAGCGGGCAGTGGCAGTTCCGGGAAGGTGCTGTTAACAGGTATTGAAGCGGGCGCTCCAATCCACTTCATCAGCGCAGCACGGTTGGTATCGACCGCGTTCAGGATGCGGGTGGTGCGGTCATCAAGGCGCGCCAGTTCCAGCGATGCGTGCAGCACGTCTTGCTGACTGACGCGACCGGTCGCATAGTGTGCCTGGGTGATGTCGACCAGTTGGGAAAACAGTGCCCGGGTTTCCAGCACGATTTCCCGGGCGCGGGTCTGGTAGTAAAGTTCCAGAAAGTTAGTGCGTACCTCAAGGATGATCTGGCGGGCGTCAAGTTCAGCGGTGGCCATGGCAGCTGTTGCCTTCCATTCACTCTGGCGTTGCCGGTAGTGCAGCGTTTTGCCGCGTGGAAAGGCCTGCTGTACCCCCAGCCTCAGTTGCGTGGAGGACTCTTCATTGATATCAAAATTATCGGTGGGCAGGTTGTAGAGGCCTGTTCTTAATTGCGGATCGGGTAACTGCCCGTCAGCGATGGCGTTGTCGCTGAAGGCTTGTGAACGTGCCTTGCTGGCCGCAATCGTCGGATCATCTACAAGCGACAGTCTGACAGCTTCATTAATATCCAGATCTGCACGGGTGCTGGTAGCCAGTGTTAGCAGCAGCAGTGCCAACAGTCCCTTTACGGGCGATACCGGCTGGTCTTTATTGTGTGTTCGCTGTGCAAAAGCAGTGCTGCACAGTGGCAAGATCATTCTCCGGGAATAAAACATGGTAATTCTCCATAGCAATTAAACAGGATGACGTCACGCAGTGACAGGACTTCACGTGCACGGCACGTGTACCTGAACCGTTTAAGTTACAGGGAGGCGGGTGGTCGAAGCAGTGGAATTACAATTTGCCCGGAAAAGGCAGCAGGGATGACTTCTTTGTGCGGTTGACCGGCTACTTCCGGTGAGAGGGTGAGGGTGCCTGAAATGGCGCTGGTGCCGGGTACGCAGGTATTACAGGTGTCGTCACAGCAGTTGCCGCTACAGCCCTGCTCGCAGTCCTGGGCAGAATCGGCGCCGTGTTCAATGTGCTGCATATCAGCCATGGATACGGTGTCCTGTATGGCGTGCTGCATTTGGGCGCAGTGCGGTTCACTGTCGGTTGCAGGGATATCTGCAATGGACCAGGCACCACGCAGTGGCAACGCCGCCAACGCGAGGGTGATGAGTACCAGCAGTAGTTTTTGCATCCGTCTGTCCATTCAGGTTCAAGAGTATGTTGTAAATCAATCAACAAGCAAGTTTTGCGGGTTACTCGTGGGGAGCACGAGCTTGTTCGAAAATCACCGGAAGGCCCGCCAGGTGTGACAGCTATAGCGGCAAGTATCTGATAAAATTAACATAAGTGGTTTCATGTAACGGCATGGCGAGCGGCAAGACCTGGATCTGTAATGAGAAGCATTTGTGTTAAGGATAACTATCCGCTATCTTGGTTATTGCCCATGAAAAGAATTATTACGCTTTTATTGCTGGCGGCGAATCCGTGGTTGGTGAATGCTACCAATGTTCAGCAGCTCATCCAGTTAACGGACTATGTCGGTGTTGATTATGCCGTTGCTGTGCTGAACGGAGAAATCATCAATCCTGATGAATACCGGGAAATGCAGGACTTTTCCAGCGCCATTGTTGAACAGGTGGCTGGATTACCGCCTTCGGATGTACGACAGCAGTTGGCTGCGCAGGCTGCAGAACTTGTCCGGCTCATTGACAAGCGGGCGGATGCCAGTGAGGTAAAGGCATTGGCTGCCGCCATGCGACAGGTCTTTATCAGTGGTTACGATGTGACGGTCACGCCCCGGCGTACCCCTGATCTTGAAGCGGCAAGGGCGCTTTACTCAGAGCAGTGTGCAGGCTGTCATGGCATGAGCGGTCAGGGTGACGGACCCCAAGCCGCATTACTGGAACCACCACCAACAGACTTTACTGCAAGGGAGCGCTACCAGGACCGCACGCTACTGGGGCTTTACAATACGATTACCCAGGGACTGGAAGGCACTGCCATGCAGTCCTATGTCAGCCTGAATGAAACACAGCGCTGGTCGCTGGCCTTTTATGCCGGGCAACTGGCGACCACACAGGAAGAACAGCTCACAGGTGCCGCGCAGTTCAAACAGCTTGAGGATGACCATCCAATGGGTCAACTTGAATACGTGGCTACGCACACCCCGGCTGAAGTCAATGCTGTGCATGGTGAAGATAGTGTTGCCGTGATGGCGTATCTGCGTGCTCACCCGGAAAATTTCTTCAGTGCCTCGTCCGGTACACAGTTACTTGAATTCAGCCGGATGAAACTGGGTGAAAGTCTGGTGGCCTATCATGCCGGTGACAAGGACGTGGCCTATGAGCTTGCGGTTGAGGCTTACCTGGAAGGTTTCGAATTGATGGAGGGCAATATCAATGCGGTTGATCCCGGCCTGGGGAAGCAAGTAGAAGCCGCCATGACGGGCTTTCGCAACCTGATCCGCAAGGGTGCGCCAGTGGCAACGGCCGAGGCCGGCGTACAACGTATCGAAGCACTGTTGGCCACAGCGGTGACAAAGCTGGATACGACTGCCCTGTCCGGCAGCACGGCCTTTGTCAGCGCACTGGTTATCCTGTTGCGTGAAGGACTGGAAGCATTGCTGGTGGTGGCTGCGCTGGCCGCTTTCCTGATCAAAACCAAACGCCGTGACGGCCTGGTTTATATCTATGCCGGCATCGCCGGCGCCTTCGTGCTGGGTATCGCGACCTGGCTTGCTGCCAATATGTTTATCGATATCAGCGGCGCGCAGCGCGAGCTTACCGAGGGTTTCGCTGCCCTGTTTGCAGCTGTGGTACTGTTTTCCGTGGGGTTCTGGATGCATAGCAAGACCAGTGCCGTACAGTGGCAGGCCTTTATCGAGACCAGTCTGCAGCGGCACCTGGGTACCGGTACCCTGTGGGGGCTGGCAGGCCTGTCGTTCATTGCCGTGTATCGGGAGATGTTCGAAGTGGTGCTGTTTTACCAGGCGCTGTGGTTACAGTCTTCGCCGCAGGGGCAGCAGATGATTTTCTCCGGACTGCTGGTGGCGGCCGGCCTGTTGCTTGTGCTTGGCTGGCTGATCCTGCGTTACAGTACCCGCCTGCCGCTGCGCCAGTTCTTTGCATTCAGCGGCATTTTCATGTTTGTGCTGGCCTTCATTTTTACCGGCAAGGGCATTGCTGCCTTACAGGAAGCCGGCCAGATTCCGCTGGACCCTATTAATATACCGAGTGTTGAATTTTTGGGTATCTTTCCTAACATGCAGTCGACCGGTGTACAGTTGCTGCTGGTCATGGTGGCCGTGGTGATGTTGTATTACAGTGACTCAGGTAAAAGAAAAACAGCGAGCTAGCTGGTATTGATTCTGCAGGACACACGTGCAAATAGTAGCTGGTAACCGCTGTTATATATTTGAACAATAACCACTATCTGCCTGCACGCTCTTATGATAACCGCTTCTGCAAGCATCGCGATTAAACGATCATGATCATTACCTTATCACCGTCGAAGGGCCAGGATTTCGAAACCCCCGGACTGACGAAGAAATATTCCCGGCCGGCTGATATAAATGATTCCGAACTGCTGATCAGGGAACTCAGAAAAATAAAGGCCGCTGAGCTGCAGGCATTAATGGATGTCAGCAGTAATATCGCCGAGTTGAATATTGGCCGCTACAAGGCTTTCAAAACACCCTTTACAACAAACAATGCCAAGCAGGCGATATTTGCCTTCAAGGGTGATGTCTACAGTGGTATCGATGTCGAGCATTTCACGGCAGAGGATTTTGACTATGCGCAGGAACATCTTCGTATCCTGTCCGGTCTGTATGGCTGCCTACGTCCGCTGGACCTGATACAACCCTATCGCCTGGAGATGAAGACGAAGCTGAAAAATCCACGGGGCGAAAATCTCTATCAGTTTTGGGGAGAGGGCATTACCGGCAGCCTGAACAAGGTGTTGGCAAAACAGCAGAAACCGGTACTGGTTAACCTGGCTTCAAATGAATACTTCAAGTCCGTCAAACCGAAACTGCTGCAAGGTAAACTGCTGAATGTCAATTTCAAGGAAACCAAAAACGGCAAGACACGGGTGGTTGCCATCTTCGCAAAACGGGCGCGCGGCCTGATGGCGGATTATATTATCCGCAACAGGATAGAAAGCCCGGCAGGGATTAAAAAATTCCGGCAGCAAGGTTACCGCTTCTCAAAGGAGCTGTCTGATGACAAGCAATGGACCTTTGAGCGGCCACAGCCATAGTTGCTCCGGCAGGCCTGTCTGCAGGCTTATTCATGCTTTCGTTAGTTACTGAACAAAATTCTGTCCGGGCTGTTAGGATGCGCCTTGCAAGCTCGGCACATCCTGCAATGAATTATTACCCCGGCGGTGATCAGTTAACCAGGTACTGGTTTCAGGCTGCAGAGTTCTTTGACTGTTCGTACCAGGGACGCGTTGCATTAACGATGCGCACCACGGATAGCATCACCGGCACCTCGACCAGTACACCGACCACGGTTGCCAGGGCGGCACCTGAATTCAGACCATAGAGACTGATGGCGGTAGCCACTGCCAGTTCAAAGAAATTGCTGGCACCGATGAGTGCTGCCGGGGCTGCCACCCTGTGTTCAACACCGAAACGGTGGCTGAGCAGGTAGGACAGCCCGGAATTGAAGTAGACCTGGATAATGATCGGTACTGCCAGCAGCAGGATGATGAACGGCTGTTCGATAATCTGCTTGCCCTGGAAACCGAACAGCAGGATCAGGGTGGACAGCAGTGCCAGCAGCGACAGTGGTTGTAGCACATGCAACAACGTTTCCAGTCGTGCCACTCCGTGTTCCTGTAATAACAGCCAGCGGCGCCACAGGGTTGCAACCATGACGGGTAGCACGATGTACAGCATGACAGACAGCACCAGCGTGTCCCACGGTACCGTGATGGAGGCAATGCCCAGCAGCAGTGCCACGATGGGTGCAAAGGCAAATACCATAATGACGTCGTTGAGCGCGACCTGTGTCAGGGTAAACCCGGGGTGGCCATTGGTCAGGTTGCTCCATACAAACACCATGGCTGTACAGGGCGCGGCGGCCAGAATAATCAGCCCGGCAATGTAGCTGTCGATTTGCTCTGCGGGCAGCCAGCCGCTAAACAGGATGCGGATAAACAGCCAGCCAAGCAGTGCCATGGAAAAGGGTTTCACCGCCCAGTTGATGAACAGGGTGATAGCAATACCGCGGGTGTGCTTCCTGACTTCGTGCAATGCGTGAAAGTCGATCTTCAGCAGCATCGGCAGGATCATCAGCCACACCAGCACGGCGACGGGCATGTTGACATTCGCCACCTCGAGCGCGCCCAGAGACTGGAATACGGCTGGAAACCAGTGACCCATGGCGATCCCGACAACGATGCACAGGAACACCCAGATGCTCAGGTAGCGTTCAAACAGATTCATGGTGTTCCTCTCCCGCCGGTTCTCGAAGCGGTGACAACAGCTTGTTGATCAGGTCCGGTACACGTTATCCAAATGATGCGCTCAGCCCGCGGCGGTTTGCGAGCGGCAGGGGTTGCAGGTACAGAGAAAAAATATGTTCATTATAGAGTTCCCGTAAGAGACACTTGAATCTCATGAAGCAATCTCCGGTACACAGCAACCGCTTGCAGCAGGTTCTTTATCGCCTTCATTGAAGGTCGGAATCGTGTCCAGTGAATGGAAGGTCTCCCAGGCGATACCCTGCGGGTCCTGTGTCCAGTACTTGTTCGAGCGTGCGTAACAGCAGGCAGCATTGCGTTGTTCAGCGCCCTTAATGCCAGCCCGCTCAAGGCGCGACTGGATGACAGCCAGTTCCCCGTCACTGTCTGCCTGGATACCGACATGATCCAGACCCTGTTTCACTCCGCGTTTTGAGATGGCAAAATTGACCGCCGGTTCAGACAGGTCCCACTTTGCATAATCGGTTTTTTCCACAGATGGCTTATTGCCGAACAAGGCAGAATAGAAACGAACGTTTTGCTCAATATCGTCAACTGAAATGTGTACGTGTAAACGGCTCATGATGGATCTCCAAAAGTATGACTTCAGGCACAGGAAGCTGTGCCGGGCTGGTTAGACATCGCTTTCAATGCCCGGTGATCACTGCGAAACGGTTCCACATACGTAACAGGGATTCACTATCGATCTTCATGGGTTAAATATATGCAAAAACATATATATGGTCAAGCAAATATAAGGGATCATCCGGATATCGGTAACAGGCAGTATTTGATATGTTCATTGGCGCAGCGAAATCACCGGTTTGCAGGGTCAGTTGAAAATGCCGGTTGAAAAACGCAAGCCGGTATAATCAGCATGATGAAGCGTTGAAATGATGGTGGTGGTTCTGGCGCTATGTATTGCCTGCCGGTAACATGCGTCTATTCAATTGCAGCAGGTCAATTGCAGCAGGCAGCTGCGGGTACTCATCGAGCGTGTGTTTAATCCAAAGATATAAACCCTTAACTGAACAGGTACTGACTATGAAATCGAAGAATCTCAAGGAGCGCAGCAGGAAAGAAAAGCAAACCATGGCCGAGCTTGCTGACCGGCATGTGCTGTATGAGAAATCCGTGCAGTGTGTTTCTTCGGAGTACAAGTTTGTGAACAAGACCTTCCGCAAACTGCGTAACCGGCGGGCACGGCACCTGCGGGAAGACTTCTGTGGCACGGCAGGCGTGTGCTGTGAATGGGCCAGGCGCAAGCAGGACAACACGGCTATTGGTGTTGATATTGATCCGGATGTGCTCAAGTGGGGCCGGGAACATAACCTGTCATCCCTGAAATCAGATGCCCGTATGCGGGTCAGTCTGGTACAGGAGGATGTCTGCAAGGTTACAACACCGGAGCCGGTTGACATTATCCTCGCCATGAACTTCAGTTATCAGATATTCAAGACGCGGGAAAAGCTGGGTGGTTATTTCCGCAGGGTGTATGAGGGGCTGGCGGACGATGGTGTTTTGTTTCTGGATGCCTTTGGCGGTTACGAATCTTTTCGTGAAATCAAGGAAAAGCGCAAGTTCAAAGGATTCAAGTATATCTGGGAGCACGCGCACTATAACCCGATCAGTGGCGATATCCTTTGCCATATACATTTTAGCTTCCCGGATGGTTCGAAACAAAGGAAGGCGTTTACCTACGACTGGCGTTTATGGACATTGCCGGAGTTGCAAGAGCTGCTGACCGAGGCCGGTTTTTCACGTGTGCAGGTTTACTGGGAAGGGACGGACGAGGAAACGGGTGAGGGCAATGGAAAATATACTCCGGCCACTGTCGGTCAGGCAGACCCTGGCTGGGTCTGTTTCCTGGTGGCGGAGAAATAGCTCGCGTTGAACGTTTATGGGCGATAAATAACCAGCACCCACAGATCGCTTGTCTGAGGAAAGGCTGGAGCGGTTCGCCAGGCAGTTGACATCCGGTTCAAAATAAATGCCATGAAGCGATTAACTTTGCTAGTATGAATGATAAGCAGCTATTTTATAAGCAGCAGCAGGCTCGGCACGGGGCTCCGGGTCCATCCGGGTGAATGCACATCGGTAGGCGGGGGTATGACAGTGCACAATCCGGACAGCGTTATCCTCATACACATCTGCGTCATCGCCTGCATGCTGGCATCTGCCGTTGCACATGCCGACTGGAGCGTGCGCCAGGCTGCAGCGGGCAGCAACGGTTGTGTACTTGAGACCGCAAACATCACCGTCCACGATGGTTACCAGGACACCTGGGTCAGGCTGAATATCAATGCTGAAAGGTTGCTGGTCATGACCGATTCGAACATCGATGCCAGTTTTGACGATACTGCACTGCAGGTTGACGGCAAGACACTTTTCACGGCTGGCGCCGCGGTGGACGAAAAGAACCTGCGCTTCGACTCGGACATGGCAGCGCTCATCGAGCGGTTCAGGAAAGGCAACAAGGCCCGGGTATATCTGCGCTTCTGGCCAACCTATCCGGCAACACAGCGTTACGAGGCCGTATTCAGCCTGGCAGGCTTTACCCGGGCATGGAACGACTACACGAAGTGCAAGGACTAGAGCCGGCATCAGGCTGGCAAAGGACAGGCCATGAGACTGACAAGCAAGTTCAATTTTGTTTTGTTGATTGTGTTTTCACTGGGCCTGGCTGCAGCCGGCTACGTCTCCTACACTGTTTTACACAAGCATGCCCGCGATGAAGTCCTCACGCACGCAGGTATGATGATGGAAGCAGCGCTTGCGATTCGCGGTTATACGGTTAAGGAGATCAGGCCGCTGCTTGCTCTGCAGATGAAGCGTGACTTCCTGCCGCAAACGGTACCGTCCTATGCCGCCACCCAGAATTTCGCGACAGTCCGGGAAACCTATCCGGAATATACCTACAAGGAGGCCGCGCTTAACCCGACAAATCCACGTGATAGAGCTACTGACTGGGAAACGGATATCATCCAGACGTTCCGGAGCAACCCGGAAATTCCCGAGATCACTGGTGAACGCGCAACACCTATGGGAGAGTCGTTGTATTATGCGCGCCCGATACGCATCAAGAACAAGAACTGCCTGGCCTGCCACAGCACTGTGGAAGCAGCGCCCGAGACCATGATCAAGCTGTATGGCGAACACAACGGGTTCGGCTGGAAGCTGGATGAGGTGATCGGCAGCCAGATTGTCAGTGTCCCGCTGTCAGTGCCGTTGGCAAAGGCACGCAAGGAATTCATGGTCTTCATGGTGTCGCTGGTCACGATCTTTCTGTTGATCTTTGTCGTCATCAACATCATGCTGAACCGGCTGATCATCAAGCGTGTTCGGGAAATGGCACATATCTCTGACGAGGTCAGTACCGGGCACGATAATGTCCCAGCCTTTAATGACTCCGGCAGGGACGAGATTTCAGACCTGAACAAGTCATTTAACCGTATGCGCCGCAGTCTGGAAAAGGCGATGAAGATGCTGGAAGACTAGTGGACAGTTGAATGGTGATGAATCGTAACAATCGTACCTGGCTATGCTCCGTGCTGTTCATGGACATCGTCAACTACTCGGAGCTGTCGGTTGACCAGCAGATGATGGTCAAGCAGAGTTTCAGTACGCTGGTCAGTGATGCCCTCAGCGAGCTTCCCGATGATGACGCTATCAAGCTCGATACCGGTGACGGCCTGGCAATGTGTTACCTGGGTGCACCCGAGGACGTGCTATACGTCGCCATCGGGCTGCGCGACGCCTTTATTCAGGTAAACTCGATCTGCCAGACCTGTTACACCGTCCGCATGGGCATTAACCTGGGTCCCATAAAGATCTTGGAAGACATCAATGGCAACCGCAACACCATCGGTGACGGCATCAATGTTGCCCAACGCATCATGAGCTTTTCCAAGCCCAATCAGCTACTGGTATCCCGTGCCTATTACGATGTCGTCAGCTGCCTGTCCGTGGAAAATCCCGAGATGTTTTCATATGTCGGTATTCACAACGACAAACATGTCAGGGAGCATGCCGTGTATGAGGTGGTTTCCTCGAAAGCCAGCATCCAGTCGGCCGCCATGTTCCATGACTTCCCGGATTCTGCTGCTGGCAAGTTGGCACCGCAGACCGGTATCGACCTGGACGAAAGAATCGTGGAAATCGTGCAGGAGCAACTCGCCCTTATCATTGGCCCCATGGCCGGAGTATTGCTGAAGCGCGCGCTGAAGAAGAGCAGCAGCCTCGACCAGCTATTTGAACTGTTGGCTGAGGAGATTCCCACTGATGATGAGAAGGCCCGCTTCCTGGCAAGCAAGGACCGGCTGCATTAGCAAGCAGGGACGGCAGCAACTGCCATCAGTCCCCCCATAAACCAAAAAGCCCGCGCATGGCGGGTTTTAAGGGTTGATATGGCGTGCCGAGAGGATTGGAACCTCGCTCCCCCACCCCGGCTTCGGAAGCCGCTATCTATTGGTAATTATTAATAAAAATCATCACGATGCGTGCGCTGGCTCCGCGTCAGCCTGACGGGAAGAGACCTGAAGGACAGACGTTGACTGGAGCGGGGCACGGTCACTTGACGCACAGGGTCGTTACAATCCATTCTTGGCACGATGGATCCTTCGGCGCTATCTCGAAACGTCTCTTTATGGCTCGCCTGGAGCACGATTCTCTGCGCAAGTATTTACATGTCCGGTTGTAGCACTTTTCCTGACTGGCGCCCGCCTTGGGCAAGGTCGGCACAGCAGCCCACCCCCAGCGACAGGTTTCTGCTACCGCCTGAAGGAACAGATGTCGTGGGCATTGTTCAGATTGCTACCGCACACCACGAGGATACCCTGTCCGATCTCGCGCGTCGCTACGACCTGGGTTACGAGGAAATAGTCGCCGCAAATCCCGGCATGGATCCGTGGCTGCCCGGCGAGGGCGCCCAGGTGGTGCTACCCACACAGTTCGTGCTTCCGGATGCACCGCGAGAGGGCCTGGTTCTGAACCTGGCCGCCATGCGACTCTTTTACTATCCCCTGCCGGGGGCGGATGAGCCACCCAGGGTAATCACGCACCCTATCGGCATTGGCCGTGAAGGCTGGCGAACCCCTCAGGGTATTTCACATATTACAGAGAAGATCGTGCAGCCCACCTGGACCGTACCCGCATCAGTACGCAGGGAACATGCCAATAAGGGCGACCCATTACCGCCTGTAGTGCCACCCGGACCCGATAATCCCCTGGGAGAATTTGCCATGCGTCTGAGTCTTCCGAGCTATCTTATACATGGCACCAATCAACCCTGGGGTGTGGGCATTCGGGTCAGCCACGGTTGCGTGCGGCTCTATCCAGAGGACATCGCCCGACTGTTTCCAGAGGTTCCGGAGGGAACACGAGTGACCATCGTAAACCAGCCCTATGTGGCTGGTTGGCTAAACGAGCAACTTTACCTGGATGCCCACCAGCCGCTTGCCGAGGATGCCAAACGCTGGGGTAACAGCCTCAAGTCCATGGAGCAGGCGGTAGCGACAAAGGCGGCTGGGCCTGATGCAGTAAACTGGGACAAGGCAAGAAAAATAGCGCACGAAGCCCGGGGCATCCCGATTCCTGTTTTACCTGACAGCCCGGATCTCGCCGATGTACTGACCACGGCGCCGCAGGTGCCCAGTAACCCGCCGTGGGCACTGGCAGATGACAAGGGAGGATAGAAATCAATATACCTGTGAGGGCAAGCGCTGTCTGAGGGGCAATTCGCAAAATCACC
>JASJGW010000117.1:0-3455 GCA_033791305.1 Gammaproteobacteria bacterium
GTCACAGTTGCATCGAACTCTGCAAAGCAGGCCCCCGATACCAGGCCGACATAGCCGGAACCAATCATTACTACGTTCATGTTTTACTCATTCCCCTAGTTTCAAAATAACAAAATTCAGTAGCCACTGAAGAACACGGAAAAAAATCAATAACAAAACACCCTCCTCAGGGAGAGGGAATGTTGATACCCAGTTAAGTGTTATTCCTGGTACTTCCGTGATTACGGGTTGTCTTCATCGAGTACATCATCGGTATCGATATAGCCTTCGCGCAACAGGTACAGCATAATCTCCTGCACCGCCTGCATGGGACTCTTCCCGGTCGTATCAACCCGGATTTCCGGGTGCTCGGGTACATCATAGGGATCACTAATGCCGGTAAACTCCGGGATAATCCCCTCACGCGCCTTGGCATAGAGCCCCTTGCGGTCACGTCCCTCACACACATCCAGCGGGGTCGCGACATGTATCTCTATAAAGGCACCGTGCTGTTCTATGGTTTCCCGGGCATCACGCCGCATGGCAGTGTACGGTGCAATCGGTGCGCAAATGGCGATACCACCATTCTTGGTAATCTCGCTGGCCACAAAGCCGATGCGGCGTACGTTAATATTGCGATGCTCCCTTGAGAAACCCAGCTCACTGGACAGGTTCAGCCGAACCACATCACCATCCAGCAGGGTGACCGGGCGACCGCCCTCTTCAATAAATCGGGCATACAGGATCTTTGCCAGCGTGGACTTGCCGGAACCCGACAGGCCAGTGAAAAACAGGGTGATCCCTTTTTTACTGCGCGGCGGATAAACCTTGCGCAACGCAGACAGCACATCCGGATATGAAAACCAGGCAGGGATGTCCAGCCCCTGTTCCAGGTGTTGCTGCAGATCCCTGTCAGTAAACCGGATACCTTGCTTGCCCTGCCTGTCATCCGGCTTAAATGTGCCGCTATCCGGCAGATAGCTCATTTCTCTGACCGGCACCATCCGGATCTCCAGCTCATGCTGGTGCACTTCCATCATCTGTTGTGCCGCATAACGGGGATAAAAACACGGCCCATCACCGCGTACCGCCGGTGGTTCAGCATGCTGCGGGCCGACAATATAATGAGAACAACCGTAGTTCTGGCGGATGATGGCATTCAGTAATACTTCACGCGGCCCGGCCATACGAACGGCAGACGGCAACAGTGACAGCACCGCCATGCTGTGCGGATAATGGTGACGAATCGCCTGGTAACAATGCACCCGTGCGTAGTAATGCAGATCGCCCGGCTTGGTCATGCCCACCGACGGGTGCAGCAAAATATTGGCCTGCGCCTCTTTTGCCGCCTGCAACGTAATCTCCCGGTGCAGACGATGCATGGGTTTGCAGGTATGAAAACCGACGACATTCTGCCAGCCGAGCCGGGTAAACAGGTGCCGCAGTTCCTGCGGGGTGTCACGCAATGTTTCAAAATCGTTATGGATGGGCATCTGGATACCCGTCACCTCACCCCCGATATAGGTGTCGTGCACCTGTTCCATCAGATAGCGCACCCCGGGGTGTTCCGTTGAGGTGGTACCGAATATCTCGCTGGCTTCACGCTGCTTGTCGGGTTGCCACTTGTCAGCCACGGTGAGGATGGCCAGCATAAAACCCTCATCGTCACGCAGTGCCAACTGCTGGCCAGGTTCTATCTTCCCGGCCTGAGCGGCGGGCACATCAAATGTGAGGGGGATTGACCAGAGTGTGCCATCAGGCAGGTACAGTTGATTGATAACTGATTCATAGACCTCCTGCACCATGAACCCGGTCAATGGGGAGAGCGCGCCACACAGCAGTAGTTCGAGATCGCACAGCTGGCGCTGATTCAGTGATATGGAGAGAAAATCACCGGAGGCCGTCTTGAGTGCTTCGGCCTGGTCTTCATCCACCAGCAAGTTACAGAGTTTGCCGCCGTGAGGCGCTATCAGATGTTCCATATTTAGTGTTCTGGTCTTAAGGTAAGTCCATCTTCCATAGCGACAAGTTTACAGAAGAATTTAGCTGTACAGGGTTCCGGCTCCACTATTTCACTCCATAGCAAGAAAAAATCACCGGGAACCGGCCACATCAGACAGCCAGCAACCTGTTGAGCTGCTCCAGACCGGCCGCCACCTCATCACCCAGGTGTACCCGTAACACCCGACGACCGCGTTCAGCCAGCACGTCAATATCTCCCTGCGCCTGGGCAGCTTCAACGACGCCAAAGGTATAGCCCCGCCCCGGCACCTGGAGATCCTCGCTGGCAGTCGCCGTGATCTGCAGGAAAACACCGGTATTTGGCCCGCCTTTATAGGCCTGGCCGGTTGAATGCAAAAATCGCGGGCCAAAACCCAGGCAGCTGGCAATTTTTCCATGCTGGCGCACGGCATCACGCAACTGCTGTAGCTGGCGGGTGTTGGCTGTATTTCTGTCCAGATAGGCCAGCAATGCAATATAGTCTCCGGCTTTAACCCGGTCGAAATGCGCCTTTAATAAGGCCGCCACGGTCTGCTCACCCGCGAGGCCCTGTAACTCCGTGGCATTACGCTCATCGGCAAACAGGGTCAGCTGGCTGTCTGCTGCTAATGGCACCTCATCCGGCAAACTGCCGCCCGCCTCGCAGGCATCGGTAATCTTGCGCGCCTCGATTTTGCTGGCCTCAACGTCCGGTTGATCAAATGGGTTGACGCCCATAATGGAGCCGGCAACCGCTGTTGCAACTTCCCAGCGAAAGAATTCCTGTCCCAGGGTATACCGGTCATCAAGGGTGATACGGACAACCGGCTCCCCGGCCTGTTCCAGTTGTGTGATTGCCTTGTCCTGATCAGGGTCCAACTCACCTGCCAGGCTCAAATACACAAATACACGGTCGCTACCGTAGTCTGCAGCGCTTGCCAGCGACTCGCCATCGACCGGGATGATCCCCTTGCCCACTTTACCCGTTGATTCGGCCACCAGCTGTTCCAGCCAGGCACCCATGGAAGCCAGCGACGGTGAGGCGACCAGGGTCAGCTTATCGCGTCCGGCATTGGCGGCCACGCCCAGAATACCGCCCAGCAGGACACCCGGGTTATCCCCCAGGTCCCGCGTAGTCTCACACGCGGCTACCATTTCCAGCGTGTCATCGAGAAACCGCCTGCAATCAATACCGCTGATGGCCGCCGGGACCACACCAAAATTGGACAACACCGAGAAACGCCCCCCGATATCCGGCTCTCCATGGAAGACGCGCAGGTACCTGTCTGCGGTGGCCAGCCTGTCAAGGCTGGTTCCCGGATCTGTTATGGCAATAAACTGACCGACCGCTTTTTCCGCGCCGACGACTTCTGTCAGCCGCTGTAGAAACCAGGCCATGAGGATATTGGGCTCCAGTGAACTGCCCGACTTGCTGGAAACAATAAATGCCGTGTGCTCAAGATCAATCGCCGCTTCGACTGCCTTGATCTGGGACG
>JASJGW010000118.1:0-2800 GCA_033791305.1 Gammaproteobacteria bacterium
CAGGATCAGTTTGGGCTGGGCAAGGTCGCGATCGTCGACTTCGACGTGCACCACGGCAACGGCACGGAGGATATCTTTCACAGTGATCCCTGTGTGTTCTTCTGTTCCACATTCCAGCATCCCTTCTATCCGGGGAGCGGGGCCGACACCCGTTCCGATCACATCGTCAACGTACCTCTGCCAGCCGGGACCCGGGGTGATCAGTTCCGTGCTGCATTCGAGGAAAGGATTCTTCCCGCCTTGCGCAGCTTCGAGCCGGAGCTGTTATTCATTTCGGCTGGTTTCGATGCGCACGACGATGACCCGTTGGCGCAACTCTGCCTGCTCGAAGAGGATTTTGCCTGGGCCACCGGGAAGATCAGGGACGTCGCCGACGATTATGCCCAGGGCCGCCTCATATCTGTCCTGGAGGGTGGTTACAGTCTGCCGGCACTTGCTCGCAGCGTGGAGGCGCACTTGCAGGCCATGTTGTAATTGCCGGAGTTCCTGTCAATACAGCCGGCGACACTGACGTTCATGCAAGTCCAAGAATTCCGGGGAGGGTGGCGCGGCTTACTTTGCCACTCGGGCCATGCGGAATATCGGGGACGATGTGTATCTTGACCGGCACCATGAAACGGGGAAGGTTTTCCCGGCAATGTTCCAGTATCTCTTCTTCGGTCTGGGGTCCTTTCAGGACAACCGCAGCGTGGACCACTTCGCCATAGATGGTGTCGGGCACACCGAATGCCGCTGCCCTCTCGACACCAGTGAAATTAAGCAGCACATCGTCAATCTGCACCGGGGAGATTTTTTCACCACCGCGGTTGATGAATTCCTTGATGCGGCCCAGCAGTCTGATATACCCATGCATGTCGATCTGCCCGATATCTCCGGTGCGCAGGAAGCCATGAGTGAATGCAGTGGCATTCGCCTCGGGATTGTCGAGATATCCGTTCATGACATTGTCGCCACGGATAGCGATCTCGCCTTTTTCACCGGCGGCCAGCATGTCCCCGTCAGGTCCCAGAATGGCCACTTCCACGCCAGTGGCCTGGCCGACGGATCCCGTGATGCGTTCCGCTGGTGGCAACGGGTTGGATGCGATCTGGTGAGCGGCCTCGGTCATGCCGTAGGCTTGCAACAAGGGTGTGCCCAGCAGCTTTTCAATCCGGGCGAGCGTTTCCGGTGCAAGAAATGAACTGCAGGAGCGCACAAAACGGAACTGGCCCCCGGGTATATTTTGCATCTCGGGATGCCCGAGGAGGATCTGGTGTATGGATGGCACGGCGGTGTACCAGGTGGGTTTTTCCGCCAGCGTCCATGCCACGAAATGGCTGGCTGAAAACCTCGGTGGCAGGATAACGCGTCCGCCGCTGTAGAGGGTGGCAAGGAGCGCGGCGACCAGGCCATGCACGTGAAAGAGAGGCATCACCAGCAGTGTCGAATCGGCCGGAGAGAGTTTGTAGGTGGTCACGATATTATTGATCGAGGCCAGCAGATTTGCATGGGTGAGGGGCACCCACTTGGGCTTACCGGTCGTGCCACTGGTCTGCAACAGCAGGGCGGTTGCATCGGGGCCGGGGACGGTATCTCGTGCCCTGTCACCCCCGGGTATCCCGTCGATCCGGAAGTCCGGAAACATGGTCCAGCACGGTACGCCAACCCGTGTGGCTGCTTCGCGCACGGCGCCAGGACCCGGTGCCGCAATCAGCGCACCCGGTTGCTCGTCGGCAAGCGGTTCCGCGGCCAGGTCCGCCGTCAGTGCGGGGTTGAGCGGCATGGCGGGGATGCCGTTCCAGGCAAGCGCCAGAAAAGCAACAACAAACTCCGGACTGTTCGAGAAGGAGAGGGCGATTGGCCGGTTCCCTGGCCAGTCGGCGACGGCCGGCTGGAGCAACTCAGCCGTTTTCCGCACCGCCTCAACAAGCTGGCCGAACGTCAGGTTCAGGCCCTCGCCGGGTACTGTCAGCGCGATCTCGTCTGCGATATCCAGCGAGTTTTGTTGAAGGATTCGAAGTGTCTTGTTCATGGGTTCGCAATAGTAGATTTTAATTATTCAGTACATCCGGAATCGCGGACCGACTGGCAAATATGCTGTGTTTGTTGAGACAGACCGGTGTTTTGTTTGCCAGGCGTTTTACAAACAGATCGGGTGCTGTCTCGAGATTGCAGGCGGGTTGTATAGTAACCGCTTGAACGTGGATTGTGCACATACCTAGTATCCATCCATAAATGCTGTAATTTCTCTCGCAAAGGCGCAAAGGCGCCAAGTAAGAATTGTTTATGCTTTTTATAACAATACGTTATAACTTTGCGATGTTTGCGTCTTGCCTGCAGGATGTAGGTAAGGGGCGTGGGCAGGAGCGGAAGCTTTGGCGAGCGTTATTCTTTGTGCACGTTATTCGTTACACCACACTAGGACCTGGACCAGATGGGTCACTCGTGTACTGTGATGTACCGGGCACACCTATATTGCGGTCCTCTGGGTGATTTTCGCCGCCTGTACCTGAAATGTTGACTTTCAATTTGAGTAGGATAGAAGCGTGAGGTGACTTATGTCTGAGTCGTACGGAAAGAGAGTTGGTTACTTTCATAGATTGTGGCAAAGATTCATGGGCCAGATAATCCAGGATGTTCCTGAAGCTTATCAAGCCTGTGAATTCGAGTGCCGCAAATTACAGTGCGTACTGGGCGATTGGGAAAAATGTGAGCGACGTCTGCGCTCCAGGGTGCAAAGTCAGGAACAGGCCTGAATTAAGAAAGCCTCTATAAAGACGGCGGCTAACTAGCGCCGCCGCCGCCAGGTTAGCCAATCCTT
>JASJGW010000119.1:0-19544 GCA_033791305.1 Gammaproteobacteria bacterium
GTGTTGACCAGGTCAGCATGGTGACCATCATGAAAAACTTTCGTGACGGGCGCGTGCAACGCGAATACCCGTCGGGGCTGTCAGAGGTGCGGGAGACGATTCAGTTTATGACCCAGATAGCATCTGCCAGCCAGCCTCGGAAAGGAACTGTAATCGTCGGGCGTGAAGCGGATGACGAGTACCAGACTGAGGATACGGTGACAGAGATAGCAGACGATCTTGATGAAGACACGATCAAGGCAGGAGTTGCCGCAGATTTCGGGTCGGCTATTCGTAGTGACAATCTGATACTGGAGGAAGATCCGCTGGAAATTGAAACAAATGATGAGGACATGGAGGTGGATGCATCGATATTTCGTGCCTATGACATACGTGGTGTTGTCGACCAGACGCTCACAAGGAATGCGGTTACCCTGATCGGTCGCGCCATTGGCAGTGAAGCGCTGCAGCGTGGCCGCAATACCTTTGCTATTGGTCGCGATGGTCGTTTATCGGGGCCGGATCTTTCCGCGGCGTTGATTGCAGGTATCGTGTCAACCGGTTGTGACGTGAAGGACATAGGCTGTGTTCCTACACCGGTGCTGTATTTTGCCACGCATTATCTGGATACCCAGAATGGTGTCGTGGTAACGGGTAGCCACAATCCGCCGGACTACAACGGCCTGAAGATTGTCATTGACGGGGAGACCCTCTCGGGTCCGGCCATCCAGTCGCTGCGTGAACGAATTGAAAATAAAAATTTTATTGCTGCTGATCCGGGCAGTGTCGAGGTGATCGACATTGTCCCGGACTACATCGAGCGTATCCGGGGTGATGTCACGCTGTCCAGGCCACTCAAGGTCGTGGTTGATTGTGGTAACGGTGTTGCCGGTGGTGTGATTCCGCAATTGCTGAGTGGGTTTGGTTGTGAGGTTACTGAACTTTTCTGCGATGTGGACGGTACTTTTCCGAATCATCACCCCGACCCGAGCAAGACCGAGAATCTGGAAGATCTTGTCAATGCAGTTGTCGCAAATCATGCCGATATCGGACTTGCATTTGACGGTGACGGTGACCGCCTGGGTGTGGTGTCTGCGGATGGCAGGATTATCTGGCCGGATCGTGTGCTGATGCTTTATGCGATAGATATTCTGGAGCGTAATCCGGGCGGCCTGATTATCTACGATGTAAAATGTACGCGTCACCTGGATGCCATCATCCGTGAGCATGGTGGTGAACCCCTGATGTGGAAGACCGGACACTCGTTTATCAAGGCCAAGATCAAGGAAACCGGTGCGTTGCTGGCCGGTGAAATGAGTGGTCATATTTTCATCAATGAACGCTGGTACGGGTTTGATGATGCCTTGTATGCGGCGGCCAGACTGCTGGAAGTGCTTGGCAAGGATAATCGTAGTAGCACGGAAGTGTTTGCGGGGCTGCCGGACAGTGTGAATACGCCGGAGCTGAATGTTGTGATGCAGGAAGGTGAACCACCAGTCTTTATCGGCAAGTTGCTGGAAAATGCGCACTTTGCGGGTGCCAGCATCTCTACTATTGACGGATTGCGAGCCGACTATGAAGATGGCTGGGGGCTGGTGCGGGCATCGAATACTACGCCGGTGCTGGTGTTACGTTTCGAAGCCGACAATGACGAGGCCCTGACACGCATCATGGATGATTTCAGACGTGTTATGTTACAGGTAAATCCGGAACTGTCACTGCCATTTTGATTGCAGATTTGTTATTTTATTCTTTCACCGTGCAAACTCTTCCGGACTGATTGACCATTGCCGCATGCAGCGGTACAACATGCCATGTCTCTGACAACTGAATCCGCACAAAATGTCGCGCATGTCCTCACCGAGGCAATGCCCTATATTCGCCGTTTCCGCGGCAAGACAGTGGTTATCAAGTATGGTGGCAACGCCATGGTGGATGAGGCATTGAAGAGCGGCTTTGCACGTGACATCGTATTAATGAAGCTGGTTGGCATAAATCCGGTTGTGGTACATGGTGGTGGTCCGCAGATCGGCAGGTTGCTGGAAAAGATTGGCAAGAAAAGTGAGTTTGTGCAAGGCATGCGCGTCACTGATCCCGAGACCATGGACGTGGTCGAAATGGTGCTGGGCGGCAAGGTAAACAAGGAAATAGTCAGCCTGATAACGCATCATGGTGGCAGGGCCGTTGGCTTGACCGGCAAGGACGGTGATCTGATTCGGGCGCGCAAGCTGAAAATTGAACAGTATGCCCCGGAACTTGATGCTACCGAGATTATTGATCTTGGTCACGTAGGTGAAGTGGAAAGCATTGATGCAGCGGTCGTGGATATGCTGGTTGGCGGGGACTTTATTCCTGTGATTGCCCCCATTGGTGTCGGCGCGGATGGTTGCTCATACAATATCAATGCCGACCTGGTGGCTGGACGTATGGCCGAGGTCCTCAAGGCGGAGAAGTTGATTCTGCTGACAAATACTGCGGGTTTACTGGACCGTCAGGGAGAGTTGTTGACCGGCCTCAAAGCGAGTGATGTTGACAAGCTGATTGCTAACGGGACGATCCACGGGGGCATGTTGCCAAAGATTGCCTGTGCCATGTCAGCTGTAAACAGTGGTGTAAAAGCTGCCCATATAATCGATGGGCGGCTTGCACACGCAGTGCTGGTTGAATTGTTTACCGATGAGGGGGTCGGTACCCTCATCCGTGCATAAGTGGTACGTGCCTGAGGCTATTACTGGTCCTTGGCGGTTAACAGGCGGTAACGCTCGATGTCCTCGTTATACTGCTTTTCCAGCTTTTTCTTCTCCTGCTGTTTGAGTATTGCCAGATCCTCGCCTTGACGAATGCCCCGCATGACATTTTTCATGCGGCCAAGTAATACCTCGGGTACTTTCTTGCCCCGGCTTTCATATTCGTCAGCATTGTCAGAGAGTTCTGCAAGCTCGATCTGCATTGCCTGTATACGTATTTGTGTCAGCTTAATGAGTTCTTCCAGGGAAGAGATCTTCTGGTCCCGCGTCAGGATAATATCCGCTTCCCCCTCGTAGGTTGTCAGTAGCAGCTGGTCATTTCTGCTCAGGTCTGCCTTCTGCTTGTTGCTGGCGGCGTCAATCCTTGCAAGCCGTTGTTTCGGCGGATTGGCATCCGGTTTATTTGCGGTTAGTTCGATGTAGCGCTTGATATCGTCATCAAATTTGCTGACGATTGAATTTCTCTCGCCCTCCTTTTCCTTGATAAATGCCTCGTTAGTGGTGATTTGCACGCGGATATTGTTGATCTGGGACTCCAGCCAGGCCGGTAGTGCCTTGCCGCTGCGCTCGTAGGTGGCGGCTTCTTCTGTCAGCCTGAGCAGGCGTTCATTCATGGAGTTAACGCGACTGCGTGTCAGTTGCAGGAGTGCATCAACAGCGGCAACCTTCCCGTTTTTTGCAAGCAACATGTCCTGTTCGCTTAAATAGGTAGCGAGCAGGCTGCGGTCATGAACTGCCTGTTTCTCGGCGAGGACCTTGTTTCTGGCCTCGATTTTGGCAAGTCGTCTTGCTTCCTCCCGTTGTTCCGGTGTTTTTGCTGCATCGTAGACCTGTACTGTCCTGCCGCGTCCATTTATCACCTTGCGTTCCTGTTTTGCGTATTCAGGTGGAACACGGTTGCCGTAATGGACATGGCCTTCATGATCAGTCCATTTGAAAGTGCGTTCACCGAAAACATTTGTGGCACAGAGCAGTGCCGGCAGGAGCAATAAGTAGCGGAGATTCTTCATGTGCAGCAGCCATCCCGATTTCATACGTGTATCCTAAACTTGTCGATTGTCCATGTGTGGCCTTAATATTAAGCAAAGGCGGAAAAGCTGTGAACGGTCTGGAACAACTTATCCTGTTTCTGGTGTCCCTGGTGGCAAATCTGTTTTCAGCCTTCTCAGGTGGTGGCGCCGGGTTAATCCAGCTGCCTGTCCTGATCTTTATGGGACTGCCGTTTACGGTTGCACTGGCAACTCATAAAGTTGCCAGTGTTGCATTGGGTATCGGCGCGACTGTAAGGCACTTGAGGGAACAGCCCCTGGAGCGTCCCCTGGTACTGTGTATCCTCGGTTTCGGATTGCCCGGTGTCATCCTGGGGGCCAATGTCATACTGGGTATCCCGGAGCGCATTGCCGAGGTGGCTTTGGGAATTCTGACAGCGGGACTGGGGGTTTATTCGTGGCTGAATCCGGGGCTGGGACAGCTGTCACGACCTGTAAAAATGGGTCGGCATGGACGTATTTTCGGCGGCCTGGTGCTGTTTTCGATTGGTGTCCTGAATGGTTCATTGACCTCGGGCACCGGCCTGTTTGTCACGCTGTGGCTGGTGCGCTGGTTTGGTCTGGATTACCGCCGCGCGATTGCCTATACCCTGATACTGGTCGGGGTGTTCTGGAATGGTGCCGGTGCCGTGACACTGGGTCTGTTGACTGAAATTCGCTGGCCCTGGTTGCCCGCATTGCTGCTTGGCTCACTGCTGGGGGGGTACCTGGGTGCGCATCTGGCTATCAAGTCCGGTAACCGCTGGATCAAGCGCGCTTTTGAACTGGTCACGCTACTTGTGGGGGTGAAACTTATTGTCGGGTAAAATGTTTTGCTGTAGGGCTGTTGCCGTGCTTGTCTTGCTGCTCATCACGTTACTGTCTGCGTGCGAGGAACCGCAGACGGTCGGTGTCCCCGTTAAGGAGCCCGCAATCCCGGCAGCAGCCCCGGTGACTGAGGCGGCCACCCGGCCGGAATCCGGGTTGCAGGAAGAGGATGCTCCGCCAGCCGTTGAGACGCGGAAACTGGAGTCCCTTGATTTAAGAATCAAAGACAGGCCTGTGGCCGCAGAAGCCTCTTCCGGTTTTGGTGCTACCCCGGATTCCGGTTGGCTTGACCAGGGGCCGGAAACCACCGGAACTGATACGGGTCAGGACAGACTGTTGCCGGATTTCTTTGGCGAACAGCCGCGGGAGAAATCAGTATTGGTCAAGGGTAAAATACTGCTCGATGATGACGCACAGGAGTTTTCCGGTGATCTGGACGGTGCGCGAATATCGATTGAAATCAACACTGACTAGACATCATGTATTGACCTGCCCAACCTCAAGCGACGTGGGTTAAGCTGAGGTTGGAACAATACACCCCGTGGCTCAGAGCCACAATTGAGGAGGACAGGTCATGAAAGAGTTTAGCAAGTACGTTGGATTAGATACACACAAGGAAACGATAGCGGTTGCGGTCGCCGATGCCTTGGGAGGAAAAGTGCGATATTACGGTGAGATAGCCAATACTCCAGAGGCGATACAAAAGCTGGTCAAGCAGTTATGTCCCGATGGAGAGGTTATCTCGTTTTGTTATGAGGCGGGGCCCTGTGGTTATGAGATATACCGGCAGATCAGCCAGCTTGGCCACTATTGCAGTGTAGTCGCCCCTTCACTGATTCCGACAAAGCCAGGCGAGCGAGTGAAAACAGATCGACGTGATAGTGAAAAGCTCAGTCGGCTGGATAGAGCAGGAGAGCTCACGCCGGTATGGGTGCCCGATCAGGATCAGGAAGCAATGCGAGATCTGACGCGGGCTCGCGAAGACATGAAAGGCCTGGAACGGATCACCAAACAACGACTGAATGCTTTTCTGCTTCGTTATGGCCGAATTTATGAAAGCGGCAAAAGCCGCTGGACGCAGGCACACTTTCGCTGGATGGAAGGGCTTAAGTTCGACGTTACAGTGCAACAGATTGTTTTCCAGGAATACGTTGATGCCGTCAAGCAGGCCGAAGCCCGTGTTGCTGGATTGGAAAAGGAGATGGAGAAAGCGCTGGAGTACTGGGTGTTGGCTCCGGTAGTTGAAGCGTTAATGGCATTGCGGGGTATCAAGCTGATCACCGCGATGACGGTGATGGCGGAACTTGGGGACATCACTCGATTTGATTCGCCACGCCAACTGATGAGTTTTCTGGGGCTGGTCCCGAGTGAGGCCTCAAGTGGTCTAACACGTCGCCGAGGCGGCATTACTAAAACAGGCAATGGGCACGTCAGGCGAGTGTTGGTCGAGTCGGGTTGGTGCTACCGATTTCCGGCCCGTAAAACCGCTCATCTACAGCGGCGGGCGGAAAAGTGTTCAAGCGAGGTGCAGGCCATTGCCTGGAAGGCACAGAAACGCTTGTGCGGGCGTTACACACATCTGCTCGAGCGGGGCAAGCTGAAGGTGCAGGTATGCACAGCGGTTGCGCGTGAACTGGTTGGGTTCATCTGGGCCATAGCTTGTGAAGTCATGGGCAAACACGTTGTCAGCGCACGCTAAAAAACGAAAGCACAAAAAGCCATCAAAGTTGTGAACATAGAAACAGACCGCGAGTCTTTGGATCAGGGCATGAGGGGCCGGTTGGAGAACCCTCGAGACTCCTATGAGGCGCCCAGAACAACGGGACGACCCTCGATGCTAGAGCGAGGCAGCTCCACGACGAAGAGAAGTCAGGCGGTTCCGACCCGCGCATATCAGAGTGATCTACCGTCGTTGATTGCCGCTTGTGCTCTGCTCCAAGGGCTTGCTGTATGAATGAAGTGAGTTTGAAATGTTAAAATGTGTGGTATCAATAGTTGACAGGTCAATACATATCAGGAGTCTGTCGGACTTAGGAACAATCTACTGCGCTGCCGGGAGAGCGGCCCGAATGTCCCCGATTTTTCGTTGCGTAGGCCCACTATGCGCTCAAAATCGTGACCATTTGTTCTCGCTCTCCCATCTGCTCGCTACGATTGCCTAAGTCCGACAGGCTCCTAGATCTCTTCATCTGCCGGTATTTTCCTGGCCTCTTCTTCCAGCATCACCGGAATATCATTCCTTATCGGGTAGGCCAGACGGTCCGGCTTGCATATTAGTTCATTATCATCCGGATGATAGACGAGCGGCCCCTTGCAAACCGGGCAGGCAAGTATATCCAGCAATTTTTTATCCACGATACGCTCCTGAAAAGGTAACTGTCTGTGCAGATCCCTGCTTAGTCATTGTGGCCCGTCCTGTCTTCCAGCAATGCATCCAGCTGCTTGCAGAAATCCGGTGGCATGCGGACGGTAACAGGGATATACCAGTCGTTCTCTGTCGCAAAGTAACGGCATTTTACCGCATCTTTCTCTGTCATGATGACCGGTTTATTATCATCAAAATGGGTATCTGCAGACGTATATTTATAATGATCGGGAAATGCATGTTTTTCCAGCTGCATTCCCTGTTGCTGTAATAACTGGAAGAAACGCTCCGGATTTCCGATACCTGCCACCGCATGCACGGCCTGGCCGTAAAAATCAGACAGTCGGCGGGTGTTACTCTCATCGAGCAAGTTGTGCACATCACCAGGATTCATCCTCATCTGGTGCTCATTGCCGCTACCCAGGCCATTTATCACAACCAGATCTGCTTCCTGTAACCGCTGGACCGGCTCACGCAGGGGGCCTGCCGGCAATGAAAATCCGGTGCCGAAACGCCTGACACCGTCAATGACAATAATCTCGATATCACGCTGTAACGCATAGTGTTGCAGTCCGTCATCGCTAAGAATGACATCACAATCGCTGTTTTCAACAAGCGCCCTTGCCGTGGCAACACGGTCAGGTCCTACTGCCATGGGACATTGCGTCGCGCCGGCCATTAGCACGGCCTCGTCACCCACCATGGCAGGGTCACTGTCCGATCGTACCTGCTGCGGCCAGCTGCTGGCCTGGCCACCATATCCACGGGAGATAATCCCTGGCCGGTAACCCTTACCGCGCAGATAATCAGCCAGCCAGATAACCAATGGCGTCTTGCCGGTTCCACCGGCGGTGATATTTCCCACAATGATTACCGGTTGAGAAATCCGGTAGCTCCGCAACAGACCGTTGCGATAGGCGAACCGTCTCAGCCAGACGACAATCCGGAAAAACAGCGACACCGGTGTCAACAGTAGCAGCCACGGGCTGCGTGAATACCAGTAATAATCCAGGCGTTTCATGTCAACCTGACAACACCGTAAAAGATACAGCCGGCTACTCTTCGATCTTTGATGTGGCCAGGGAAATCTGTGTCAGCCCGAGCTGGCTGGTCGCATCCAGCGCGGTAATCACTGCCTGGTGAGGTGTGCTGGCATCAGCACGAATGGTCACCGGTACTATTCCGCGATCACCGACAGCCTTGCTAATGGCGCTCATGAGTGTTTTAAGTTCCGTATTGACAACCTGCTCTTCACCGATAAAGTAACGCCCCTGCGCGTCGATGACGATTTCTATTGATTCTTCTTCAAGCTCTTCAGGTGCCGCAGTTGCTTCCGGCAGCTCTATCTGGATGCGTGACTGCTGCTCAAAGGTGGTTGACACCATAAAGAAAATCAGCAACAGGAACACAACATCAATCAATGGCGTCAGATTGACTTCCGGTTCATCTTCCCCTCCGGGCTGCAAATTCATGACCTAGCGCTCCGCATCAGGGTCCAATTCACGCTGCCCATGCATGATTTCTACCATCGTGAGTGCTTCCTGCTCCATCTTCAGCACCAGCATCCTGACCCGGCCCCTGAAATAGCGATAAAACATCAGGGTCGGAATTGCGACAGACATACCCGCGGCAGTAGTCAGCAATGCTTCTGAAATGCCGCCTGCCAACGCACCTGGATCACCGACGCCCTGTGTCGTGATGGTCGCAAACACCTTGATCATACCGATAACCGTTCCCAGCAGTCCCAGCAAGGGGGTAATGGCTGCAATGGTGCCGAGCGAGTTGAGGTAGCGTTCCAGTTCGTGAACGATATACCGCCCGATGTCCTCGATGCTCTCCTTCATGACATCACGGTCCTGGTGGCGATTGACGATCCCGGCTGCCAGTATGGAACCCAGGGGTGAACTGGCCTGCAGTTCCTTCAGATGTTCGTCAGTTAACTGGTGGATCTTCTCCCAGCGCCAGACCTGGGCAACCAGATGCTTGGGCAGGACGCGCCGTACCTGCAATGACCAGAGCCGTTCAACAATGATGGCCAACGCAATCACCGAGCACAAGATAATCGGCAGCATCAGCCAGCCCCCTGCCCTTACTAGTTCTAGCACATCACCACCACCCTTTGGATTTCCGGAATCTGTAAACGCTGCAAATCATACTGTATTTGCCCCGATAGCCAAACAGTGTTTCAGTGATTATTTTCCGGCTGCCAATATCGCCGCACAGTGTCCCGGTAACGCTGGATTTCCGGCTTCCCGGGACCCGCAGTCAGGATTACTGTCAGTGCCCCGCTGAGACCGGTTTGGTCGGTAGCAGCATGGATATCGGCATACCTGTCCACAATCGCCTGCTTCGGAAAGCCATAGCGATTCCGGTAGCCGCTCGGGAACAGGGCGATATCCGGACGGATGGCGTCAATAAATGCACGGGATGACGATGTCAGGCTGCCATGATGCGGCACCACTAGCACATCCACCGGTAACTGCTCGCGCTGCTCACGCAATAAGACCTGCTCCGCCTGTCGTTCAATATCGCCCGTCAGCAGTACACTCTGCCCACCCTCGGTCGCAATACGCAGCACACATGAGGCATTGTTTCCCGACAGGCCATCGCCACTGCCCGGGTGCAGGACCGCTATACGGACCCCGTCCCAGTCCCAGCGCTGGCCACGCCTGCAGACACGTGCTCGGGCTGCAGGTACCTTTTCGGGCACGCTGGATAACACCTCTACAGCAGGATAGGCGGATAGCAGTGATGCCGCGCCACCCAAATGATCATTATCCCCGTGACTGATTACCAGGGCATCCAACCGTCGGATACCCTGGTGCCGAAGAAACGGGACCACGACTGCCTGTCCGGTGTCGAATGTTTCGTTAAAACGTGGGCCCACATCATAAACAAGGGTGTGATACCGGGTCTGAACCACTGCCGACAGTCCCTGCCCTACATCCAGCAGGGTCACATGTGCCTCACCCCGAGCAGGACCCTCCGGCGTGACAAAAAACAGCGGCAGCAATAACACCCCCCCTGTCCACCGGCCCGGCAGGCCACGCGGCATAAACAGGACTGCCAGCCCGAATACTGCCGGTAGCAGCGTCCATGCAACCGGTTCATGCTGGCGCCACAGCGCATAATCCAGGCGGGATAACCATTCCAGCAGTACCCAGACAGTATCTAGTAACACACCGGCCAGTTGCAGCAACAATTCACCGGCAGTTTCATTCAGTGCAAAGATAACTGTTCCGGTCAGTGCGACCGGTACCACACTGAGGCTTACCCATGGGACAGCAATAATGTTGGCAACCGGTGCTATCAGGGATGCCTCCTGGAAAAACACCAGCAGCAACGGCAGCATGGCGAACGCCAGAACGATATGCAGGTTAACCCACTTCTGCGCAAATCCCTGGCGCCCATAACGTCCGGTAACGATAAAGGCAATGATGGTGACAGCCCAGAAGGACAGCCACCAGCCAGCGGACAGGACTGAAAGCGGATCGATGAGTAGTGTGACAAGTACCGCCAGACCAATCGCCTGAAAAAGTGACGAATAACGATCAAAAACAATTGTCAGCGTCAACACACTCACCATAATCAATGCCCGGCGCGACGGAATACCGAAGCCTGCGAGCAGTGCATACATCAATGCCGTGACTAGACCGATGACAGCCGCACCCTTGCTTGCGGGTATGGCCTCTGTCAGATTTCCGCAGCGCAACCAGACCCGCCTGGCAATCCAGAATACCAGGCCGGCGACCAGGCTGATATGCAGGCCGGAGATCGCCATCAGGTGGCTGGTGCCCGTGGCGCGCAGGATGTCCCACTGCGAAGGACTGATTGCACTGCGATCGCCAATGGTCAGTGCCCGTATCATCGACATCGACGGCCTGTCAGCCGGCAGTGAATCAAAGGCCGACATCAACCGGTTTCGAAAGTGACTAATCACCGACACAGATCCGGCAGCCAGACGCCGGTTACGTGCCTTGTCCTTGCGAATGTAGCCGGTCGCCCGGATGCCCTGCTGGAACAGCCAGCGCTCATAATCAAAACCACCCGGGTTTGAGAATCCGTGCGGACGTTTTAAACGCACCGCCAGTTGCCAGCGTTCGCCCGGTGCCGGCCTGAACTTGAACCCGGACTCGTACCAGTCAAGGCGTACCTTTGCGGAGAAATCTGACCAGCCACTACCATTATCCAGTCGTTCAACAGCAAACAGAAAACGCAGTCGCCGTGCCGATAACTGACGTGGCATATCATGTACCACGCCTTCCAGGATCACCGTTTCACCCTCGACTTCCTGTGCCAGCACCGGCTGTAACGCATATTCGGCCCGTAATGCTGCCCAGCAGAAACCAATGATAAAAATGGCGGGAAAGCGGGTGAGCTTCCACCGAAGGAACGGCAACACAGCAATGGCAGCAGCACAGGTCCAGACCGGTGGTAACCCGGCACACCATTGGAGCGTCAGTACACCCGCCAGAAAGGCGATGGATATTGATAACATGTTCTTCCCTGAACAGTTAATCTGATCATTGCAAAAATTCTTACTGCAGCCGCGATGCGCGCTGGCAGGACTGTGTCATACGGCACTAAATCAAGCGACCGTCCTCCAGCTTGACAACCCGGTCCATACGTTCGGCAATAAGCGGATCATGCGACGCAACCAGCAGGCTGGTGCCCAGTTCCTGGTTTAACTCCAGCATGAGTTCATAGACCTGTTCAGCATTATGGCGGTCAAGGTTACCTGTTGGTTCATCCGCCAGTACACAAGCCGGTTTTGTTACCAGCGCCCGGGCAATCGCAGCCCGTTGACGTTCACCACCGGACATCTCACCCGGTTTATGTAACAGGCGTGCCGATAACCCAACACGTGCCAGCAGTGACTCAGCCTGTTCCCTGGCCTGCGCGGTGTGCACACCGCGAACAAGCAATGGCATCGCCACATTTTCAGTGGCAGTAAACTCAGGCAACAAATGGTGAAACTGGTAGACGAAGCCCAGCATTTTGTTACGCAGTCGTCCCAGTTGTACCGCTGACAGGGAAGCGAGTGGCTGACCGCTTATCGAGACATCCCCACTCGTTGGCTCATCCAGACCGCCCAGCAGATGCAACAGTGTACTCTTGCCGCTGCCAGAGGTACCCGATATCGCAATACGTTCGCCGGCGCCTACCGTGAAATCGATATCATGCAGGATATTCAGCGCCACATCGCCTTCACCAAATGTTTTTCCCAGTTGACGGCACGCAAGCACACTACTCATAACGCAGCGCCTCAGCCGGATGTGTATGCGCTGCCCGCCATGCCGGGTACAAGGTTGCCAGCAGGCTCAGCCCCAAGGAAACCAGCGCCATAATCCAAACATCATTCCAATGCATTTCTGATGGCACATCACTGATGTAATACACATCAGCCGCAAGAAACTCGACATTAAACAGGCTTTCAATCGCCGGAACGATGGTTTCCACGTTCAGTGCCAGCGTGACTCCGCCAGCCACACCCATGGCCGTTCCCAACACGCCGATGACGACACCCTGGATAATAAAGATGCTCATAATCGATCCCGGTGATGCACCCAGCGTTCGCAAAATGGCTATATCTGAACGCTTGTCATTAACGACCATAACCAACGTTGAAACAATATTAAATGCGGCAACGGCGACAATGAGTGTCAGAATTATGAACATCACGCGCTTTTCGGTTTTTACAGCCCGGAAGAAGTTGGCATGCTGACGCGTCCAGTCCTCAACCCGGTAATCACCGGTTAACTGGTATGAAAGCGTGCGTGCGATCTGTGGTGCATCAAAGATGTCGTCCAGCTTCAGACGCAAGCCGGTGACGTTATCGTCCAGCCGAAATAGCCTGGCTGCATCTTTTATATGCACCAGCGCCACGCCGCGATCATACTCGTACATCCCGACTTCAAAGATAGCCATGACAGTAAAACGCCTCAGCCGGGGCAAAATACCGGTAGGCCCGATTGTCACCTGTGGGGACACCACGGTTATGGAGTCGCCGATCCCGGCACCCAGCGCAATGGCCAGTTCGCTACCAAGGATAATACCGTACTTGCCTTCTTCCAGAAGACTGAGATCCCCGCCATTGATATGCGACACGACGTCAGAGACATCACCTTCCATTTCCGGCAATACACCGCGCAGCAGTGCACCACTCACCTGTTTGCCCATACTCAGCATGGACTCGCCACGAACATAAGGTGCCATGGCGACGATCCGGTCATTATTCGCAAGTACCTCTGACAGCCCTTCCCAGTCCGGCAACCTGCCGGCAAAGGTGGTGACCGTCGCATGCGAGGCCATGCCGAGAATGCGGTCTCTCAATTCCTTTTCAAATCCATTCATCACGGACAACACAGTAATTAATGCCGTCACGCCAAGTGCAATACCCAGCATTGAAGTCATGGATATAAACGAGATAAAGTGCGTCCTGCGCCTGGAATGCGTATAACGCAGGCCGACGAATAATTCGAATGGTCGAAACATGGGCGGCGATTAGATCACATCTCCCGATGAATTTCGCCTCTTGCACAAACAAAAAGAGCAGCCTGCGCTGCTCTTTAATCCATATCGGGTTGCCCTGGCAGATCCCCCTTGCCCAGCGTCCCTGTATCTATTGCTAACGTTACCCGTTCACCTTCACGCACATATCAGTTAGTGCAGCCTCAACCGCCCTGACGGGGCGGGTAAATCTTCTAGCAGAGTGGATAACCCCGTTTCCTGACCAAGCTGCCGGCGTAGTGGTTGCACCATTCCTCGTGACAGCCAGGCCTCTCCTGCATAAATTGCCGAGACCGCCTTGCACAATAGAGAGATCGTTGATTCACGTCCAATCACGCCCAGGATGCCCAGCGAAAGTACTGTCACCATCTCCTGTTGTGTCTCCTTTTCCAAAATCAGCAACGACCTGAGTAACGGGTAGCTATCATGTATTTCCCGCACAACATAATGTCCATCCTGTTCAAGTACCGCCTCATCCAACAGCAGTACATCACTTTGGCCAAGTGCAACCCATGTACCGGCTTCGTTCAATCCTGTCGGCTGGGCAACAATATTGATCTCCGGACACGCCGCGAGCAAATCAATGCAGCCGGGATAGGCTTCATCCCCGACGCACACCACCGTTATATTTATTTTTTTCATAACCAATTGTTTTTATAAGACTAATTTAGATTACGTTCCAGGCCGTGGCGGCACAATTGGACTTAGGTACCAACGCCACCCACTCGTTAGCGTCCGGGCTTCTGTGAAAACTGCCGCGCAATCCGGCACATAGCAACCAAACACCTAAAAACCTGCGATTCCTGGCCGATAACAACCGGGATACCTTCTTACAGATAACCAGGTTCCCATGTCCTTGTTCCGTACACCATCTGGCTACCGGCAGCGTTTCCCGCTTTTCCTTATCGCAGGACTGATTAACCTCGTCAGCAGCCAGCTATCGTTCGCCGACAAGTTTCCCGTTTCAAACCGGCTATTAAACAAAATAGAACAGGAACACGGCGGTTATGCACGTGAGCGCATAGTCATCTGGGAAGAACTGATCACCAGTAATACAAACGCTGATAATCTAAAAAAGCTGAGCGTGGTCAACGACTTTTTCAACAAAATGAACTTTGCCAATGATATTGATCATTGGGGCAAAGAGGACTACTGGGCAACCCCGCTACAAATGCTGACCTCCAATGGTGGTGACTGTGAGGATTATTCTATTGCCAAATATTTTACCTTGCGAAAGATGGGTATCCCGGCAGAACGCATGCGTCTCACCTACGTTAAGGCACTGAAGCTGAATCAGGCACATATGGTACTCACCTATTACTCTGCCCCGGACGCGGAACCGTTGATACTCGACAATCTGGTCAATAACATACAGATAGCATCAAACAGAAAAGACCTGGTGCGTGTCTACAGCTTTAATGGCACGGATTTATGGCTGGCAAAAGAACATGGTGGTGACAAGCATATTGGTCGTTCCGGTCGATTGAGCCGCTGGCAGGAAGTGATTGCAAGGATTAACGAAGAGCAAATTTCACTACCACGATAGCTGCACTCTGTAAATATCAGCGACCGAAGCAATGCGAATGTCCGGCTGTTTATGCAATCCACAAAGGCCTCCCCGCTAAACTTGCACATATCAGTGCCGATACCATAACCGACGAGAACGGTGAAGCCTTTTACTTCATCAGTGTCAGGACCGAGCACAGCCCCCGGAATCCCACTGGGATTTTCCGGGGATCTATTCCGGAATGCAGTAGCTGTATACATTCTGGACGGCGAAAAATCAGTACCGGATTATCGCTCCTGCCGGTCTTGTGCAGCAGAGAAATGACATCACGTAAAGGGCAAACAACGTATAAAGGAATATGCAAATGCCGGTAAGTAACATGCATACAAAAGCCAGTATTCTCATTGCAAGTGGCAGCACGTCGCTTGCAGAACGGTTCTCCGGAATTCTTGCTAACGAGTTTCTACTGGAAGTATTGAACCAGGAACCTTCCATATGCAGTTACATTGCAGAATCGCATCCTCATCTGGTAATTCTTGACCCCGCATTGTTCAATGAATCTTTAGCAGCAACAATCACGAAAATCCTGGAAACAGCCCCGCACACAAGGATCATTGTACTGAAAAGAGCAACCGGCAACCCCGTCGACCAGATGTCCCTGTTTAAAACCGGTGCACATGGTTTCTGTGCTGTCGATATTCTGCCTGATTTACTGATCAAGGCAGCACACGCGGTCTGTCATGGAGAAATCTGGGTTCCAAGACAACTTATCACGCAACTCATCGGTGAACTCGCAGATGAAAATAGTGCAGGCACACAGAAACTCAGTCGGGCTGTCGCCAAGTCAGTCGCATGCCTGACACCCAGAGAACTCCAGGTTGCACAGATGGTTCACCTTGGGGGCAATAACAAGGTGATCGCACGCGAACTCGAAATATCCGAGCGGACCGTTAAAGCGCACTTGAGTGCCATATTCCGCAAGCTAAACATAGAAAACCGTCTCCACCTCGCTCTGTACTTTAACAAAGTCAACTGAAATACGTCTCCCCGAGACAGCCAACACCATCCAGTCGAAACCATAACCCAGGCAAAAGCGGCTGTAACATCCCGCCTGTACATAGCCCTTCCAAATATCTTTATTTTGACCATTACTGGCGATAGGATGTGCTGGTAATGCTGGATGATTCAATAATCTTTTCGATCTTTCTGATCTTCACCGGTGCCGCTGTACTGGCTGCGCTCGCACTGTTTGCACGTCAATCACTCCTGGTCGCCTATATCCTGCTGGGCGGGATAGTAGGACCCTGGGGACTCAAACTGGTGAATGACCCGGAAATAATCCAGCAAATTGGACATATCGGTATCATATTCCTGCTGTTTCTGCTGGGACTTAATTTACAGCCTGCACAGCTGGTACGGATGCTTCGTGAAGCAATTGTTGTTACGGTTATCAGCTCGCTGGTATTTGGGATCACAGGCGCAATCATCAGCAAGGCATTCGGATTCAGCCTGTATGAAAGTCTGATCATGGGCTCGGTCATGATGTTCTCAAGTACCATCATCGGTCTTAAGTTATTGCCTACAACCGCCCTGCACCACCGCCATGTAGGTCAGGTCATGATCAGCATTCTATTACTGCAGGACATATTAGCTATCGGAATTCTTCTGCTGCTTGAAGGTTTCTCGCAGACCGGCATGGAATGGAAGCAGGTTGGTACACTGGCCCTTGCATTACCACTACTGGTGGCCTTTTCTTTACTGTTTGAACGCTACATTCTGCACCGCCTTATACGGCGCTTTGACACCATTCAGGAATATGTTTTTCTGACTGCAATTGGCTGGTGCCTTGGAATGGCGCAGCTCGCCGAAACACTCGGACTCTCCTATGAAATCGGTGCTTTTATTGCAGGCGTGGCACTGGCTACAAACCCGATTGCACTCTTTATTGCAGAAAGCTTCAAACCGCTGAGAGATTTCTTCCTGATTATGTTCTTCTTCTCCCTGGGTGCTGGTTTTAATATCACCATACTGCCCGAAGTCATCATCCCTGCGGCGATCACAGCCATGTTAATGCTGGCTTGCAAACCACTAGTTTTCGCAAGACTGCTGCGGATATCAGGTGAAACAAAGGGACTGTCCAATGAGGTAGGTATACGTCTTGGACAGGTAAGTGAATTTTCGCTGATGATAGCTGTCCTGGCGCTCAATACGGGGGCCATCGGAGCAAAGGCCTCCTACCTGATTCAGACAACCACACTCATCACTTTCATCGTCTCTTCCTACGTTATTATGTTGAGTTATCCCACCCCCATTGCTGTCAGCGACAGGCTCAGGAAAGACTAGCCTGCGTATCTCAACGGGGGACACGCTGGCAGGCAAAAACAACCACTCGCATCACCCGCTATTTTTTAATGGCCATCCTGTATAAGGCTCGGTTATCAGGTTTGCATTGTAATAGCGTCGATCACCGGTAACTTCTTTCCCGACCCAGTCAGGCAATATGATGGCCTGGTCTTCATCGTCTAGTTCCACTTCAGCAACAATCAGTCCGGCATTGTCACCGTCAAATTCATCGACCTCCCAGGTCAGACCATGATGCTCAAGCCGGTAACGTATTTTTTCTATCAAGGGACGTTCACAAAGATTATCCAGCATCTCACTGGCCTCCCCGGCCGGGATTTCATATTCATACTCGACTCGCCTGGCGCCGACAGAGATACCCTTGACAGTGAGATAGCCTTTGTCCCGTATCACCCTTACACGGACGGTACGCTCCGGTACGGTGGAGAGATAACCCTGCCGGTACCGGATTCCTTTACCGGGCACACGCCAGCCTTCACCCTTGACCAGATATTTCCTTTCTATCTCCTGAGGCATTGTTTTGCTAATCTCTCATTCAAACAGCAGTTGATGGACCGAAACTTTCATATTATGCCAGTAGCGCGCATCAAGTTCCTCTGCACTGACATTAACTATTACCCGGCGGGAGAACACACTATCAGGCCTCCCACACTTCCTGATCCGACTGTGGCGGAAAATGCTTCATTAATTCGCCGATAACAAGATCCAGTGCCGCACGTACAGTATCCTCAATGTACCAGTTTTCAATAATGGGTATCCCGGCCTTGTCTGCTTCATCCAGCAACCAGGATTGCAAATCCCAGATGTCATCCAGGCTTCCCAGGTAGTTCGAGACCTGGTGCCTGTTTTTTTCACGGCCGCGTCGTTTGAGTTGTTTGTGTAGCAATTCTTTTTTCATACTGGCGAGCATGATGGGGATCACGACCGCCGTTCTCTCCTTCACTTCAAGCTTCAATTCTGTCGGTACCACATGGACACCTTCCAGGATCAAGTGGTGTCTTTCTTCGATGGCACGGTCTATGGTTGCTTCCAGCGCCAGTTTCATTGCGGCAAACTGGGAAAGGAAACCGGTAACTACCGGATTTTCTATATCCTGCCGGATTCCATCGACGGAACCCGCTAGACCGCGCCAGGCTTCGAAACTTGGATACCCCAGGGTAGGAACCATCTGTGGAGACAGATAGGAGCGTATGATCTCACGCATCATTCCCGTGGACTGATGGCGTGTAATATCCAGTCGATAAGCCAACTCGGATGATACTGAGCTCTTGCCGCTCCCGGTGGTACCTCCAATCAATAAAATCAGGGGTATGCCGCTGTTCTCAAACCGGCGCCATGACAGATAACGGTCGGCCGCTTCCTGCGAACAGTTTTCACGCAGACATCGGTATATAACCCTTCGCAGAGCCTTGTGATCAATTTCCCGGTGGCCGACTTTCCTCAATTTTGCCCGCACCTTGCGCGCACCCCGCATGGCCATTTCCGGAGGGATGGCACAGGTTTGCAGTGAATGCGTCAGAATGCCTACAGAAAATGGGGTACTACGTGTGGGTGTGTGCACGATGATACCGGGTTCACTGCGGGGATCCGTTTCATAGTGCTTGCGTTTTTGGCTACCGTGGCGTTCTTCCAGCAACCCGGCTACCCTGCTCCTCAGTTCAGTACTGGTAATCTCCTGCCTTCCCTGCAATTCATCTCGTACTACCCGGGCCAGGTCATAGGCCTCATCAAAGGCAAGACCGGCATTTACCAGAGACTGCACCAGAATCCCCCGCAGAAAAGGGGAGTGGCCACCTTCAGGCTCCTTGATGACGATTAATTTTGCCATATTTACAATCTATGATCGTCAGGTTTCTGGCGCAAAAAAATGCCACGGCTATTTTTCTGCCACCAGGAAACAAACCCATCCTGGATCTGCATCACCCACAGTGGCCGGTGAATAAATATTCGTTCCCTCACCGGTCTTGGGGTCGTTCCCCTGCCAGTAGACAGTCACCTTTGAAAAACCGGCCTCATCAAGAAGCTCGCGCAGTTCCGGCAAACCCCAGAGACGCCACTCATAGCTAAACGCCTGCTTCAATTTTGACCCGTCCGGGAACCCGAAATGGATGTGACAACGCATATTCCCGTCGATAGGATTAGTAAGATGCCTGCTCCCAGATATACTTGAGGCCTTGATACTTGCGTTTTTTCTTGAGTTCCCGGTAAGCATCATAACC